>JALNZK010000143.1:10969-13496 GCA_023229365.1 Pseudomonadota bacterium
GTCGCCTTCCGGACGTTCTCCAAGGCGCTCGGCCTCGCGGGGCTGCGCGTGGGATACGCCGCGGGCCCGAGGCGGCTCGTCGACCTCCTCCGCGCGGCCGGCCACCCCTACGCGGTCTCCTCGGCCTCGCTCGCGATCGCCGAGGCGCGCCTCCGGGCCGGGCTCGACGACGTGGCGCGTCACGTCGAGGCGGTGCGCGACGAGCGCGCGCGGCTCGAGGCGTTCCTGCGCCGCTCCGGGGCCGCGGTGACGAGCTCCCAGGGAAACTTTGCGTTCGCCCGGTTCGCGGACGCTCGGGGGGTGCGTAACGCGCTCGGGCTCCGCGGGATCTCGGTGCGGGCGTTCGACGGCGCGTCGCTCGTGGCCGACGGGCTGCGTATCACGCTGCCGGGCGACGAGGCGGAAGTCGAACGGCTCATGGCGGCGCTCCGGGAGATCTTCGGGCGCGCCGCGGGAAAGGAGGGCTTCGATGGCGAGTAGGACGAGCGCGCTAACGCGCGAGACCCGGGAGACCGAGGTGACGGTGCGGCTCGCGCTGGACGGCGCGGGCGCGGCGAAGATCGCGACGGGCTTGGGATTCCTCGATCACCTCCTCACGGCGCTGGCGTGCCACGCCCGGTTCGATCTCGAGCTCTCCTGCAGGGGAGATCTCGAGGTCGACGATCACCACACGGTCGAGGACTGCGCCCTGGCGCTCGGCGCCGCTATCGACGAAGCGCTCGCGGACCGATCCGGGATCGCCCGCTTCGGGGACGCCTACGCGCCGCTCGACGAGGCGCTGGCGCGCGCGGTCGTGGATCTCTCGGGCCGGCCCTACGCCGCCGTATCGCTCGGCCTCGCGCGGCCGTGCATCGGCGACGTCGCCGCCGAGAACGTCGTCCATGCGTTTCGGTCGTTGGCGACCGCGATGCGCGCCGCGATCCACCTCGACGTGCTGCGCGGCGAGAACGATCACCACAAGGCCGAGGCGGCGGCAAAGGCGCTCGCGCTCGCCCTGCGCAAGGCCGTCGCGGTCGAAAGCGGCGGCGTGCCCAGCACGAAGGGGGTGCTCGGATGACGGCGAGGGACATCGAGGTCGCGGTGCTGAGGACCGGATCGTCGAACCTCGCGTCTGTGCTCTCGGCCCTGCGCCGCCTGGGGACCGAGCCGGCGGTCACGTCGGACCCCGAGATCGCGGCGCGGGCGGCGCGGCTCGTGATCCCGGGCGTGGGCACCCTCACGGCCGCCATGTCCGTGCTGCGCGCCGGGGGCCTCGTCGAGCCGCTGCGGCGGCGCGTGGCGGCGGGGAGGCCGACGCTCGCGATCTGCCTCGGCCTGCAGCTCCTCGGCGCCGGCAGCGAGGAGAGCCCAGGGGTCGGCGGGGTCGGCGCGTTCGGCGGACGGGCGACGCGGTTTCCGAGGTCCGTGCGCGCGCCGCAGCTCGGCTGGAACTCGATCGCGCCGGACGCCTCGTGCCGGCTGCTCGAGCCGGGCTACGCCTACTTCGCGAACTCGTACCGCCTCGTCGAGCCGCCCGGCGCGACGGCGGTCGCGTACAGCGAGTACGGCGGCCGCTTCGTCGCCGCCTTCGAGCGGGGCGCGGTGCTCGCGTGCCAGTTTCACCCCGAGCTGTCCGGCGGCTACGGGCTCGATCTGATGGCGCGGTGGATCGGCGCCGCCGCGGAGGGTGGTGCGCCATGCTGACCGTGCGGATCATCCCGTGCCTCGACGTCCGCGACGGGCGCGTCGTCAAGGGGGTGCGGTTCCAGGGGCTCGCGGACGCGGGCGACCCGGCCGCGCTCGCGGCGGCGTACGAGGCCGACGGCGCGGACGAGATCATGGTGCTCGACATCACCGCCACCGGGGAGCGGCGCGCCACGGCGGCACAGACCGTGCGCCGGGTCCGGGAGCGGATCGCGATCCCGCTCACGGTCGGCGGCGGCGTGACGAGCGAGGCGGACGCGGCGGCGCTCCTCGACGCGGGCGCGGACAAGGTCGGCGTCAACACGGCCGCGGTGGCGCGGCCCGCCCTCGTCGACGAGCTCTCGGCCAGGTTCGGCGCGCAGTGCACCGTGATCGCGATCGACGCGGCGCGGCGGGCGACAGGCGGCTTCGAGGTCGTCGTCCGCTCCGGCACGGTGCAGACGGGAAAGGACGCCGTCGCGTGGGCGGCCGAGGCGGCCCGGCGCGGGGCGGGCGAGGTGCTGCTCACCTCGTTCGATCGGGACGGCACGAAGGCGGGCTACGACCTCGAGCTGATCGCGGCGGTCGCGGCGGCGGTCGACGTGCCGATCGTGGCGTCGGGCGGCGCGGCGGACGCGTCCCACATGGCCGCGGCGGTCGGCGCGGGCGCGTCGGCCGCGCTCGCGGCGTCGATCTTCCACTTCGGCGAGCGGACCGTGCGCGATCTGAAGGCGGAGCTGGCGACCCTGGGCGTGGAGGTGCGAAGATGATCGTCCCGTCGATAGACATCATGGGCGGACAGGCGGTGCAGCTCGTCGGCGGCGAGGCGCTCGCCGTCGAGGCGGGCGATCCGATCGCCGTCGCC
>JALNZK010000144.1 GCA_023229365.1 Pseudomonadota bacterium
CTGGATTCGAAAAAAAGGAGATATTTGCCGGTGGGTCGGCGCTCAGATCCCCGCGTCCACAGGTTCCTTCGGGTCGGTGCCCGTCTCCGCCGCGCCACCCTTGCCGCGCAGCTCGCGCCACCTAAGCGCCACGTCGGCCGGGCGGCACGTCGCCCCCTCCCGCTTGCCGGGCTTCGGCGCGTCGAACAGCCGCGCGAGATCGGCCCGGAACGCGGCCCGGTCGAGGCGCAGCGCGGACTGCCCGTCGGGCGAGCGCCACTGGTAGACCGTCGGCTCGCGCAGCACCAGGCCGTGGATCCCCTCGCCGCCCGCCTTTCGGGCGAGCGCCGCGTAGCGCAGCACCGCCGCGAGATCGAGATCCGTCCGGACCCGGCCCTCGAGCTTCTCCCAGAGCGATGGCAGTCGCCCGAGCGTGTCGAACCGGGCGGCGCGGCGCCACATCCCGGCGAGCACCGCCTGCTGCCGGCGGGAGCGGTCCAGGTCCGAGCGACCGTGGCGCGAGCGGGAGTAGAGGAGGGCGGTTCGCCCGTCCAGCAGCTGCCGCCCGGCGTCGAGCGCGAGCGGCTCGTACCCGGACGGGGCGTCCTTTGAGACGAAGTTGTCCCGGATCGGGCAGTCCACGTCCACTTGGATGCCGCCGAGCAGATCGACGATCTCCTCGAAGCCGCCCATGTCGACCGCGACCGTGTGGCTGATCGGGACGCCGAGCTCCCGCGCGATTACCCCCTTGAGCAGCCGGTGGCCCTGGCCGCGGCCGCGCAGGTTTTCGCCGATGCGGTAGATCTTGTTGATCCTGCCGGGCTCGAAGCCTGGGATGTCGACCCACAGGTCCCTCGGCACGCTCACCACGCCGATCGCGTTCCTGTCGAAGTCGAGCGCGAGGACGAGGATCGCGTCGGTCCGGCCGGGAGGCGAGATCGGCCCGTCGAAGCCGAGCAACAGCGCGTACTCGAGGCCATTTCCGGCCTCGATCGGCTCCGGTGTCACGGCGCTGACGGCGGCCGGACCGGCGTCCGCGGGATCCTCTGCCGAGGCGTCGCCGGGAAGAAGCGCCGGCGATCCGGCGCCCGCCCGGGGACCCTGATCATCCGAGCAGGCCCACTGGCGCGTGGCGACGAGCAAGGCAGCGCAGCAGGCGACAGAAAAAAGCCGAGCGACCCGTTGCCTCTTCCCGAAATCGACGGACATGGCTCAGGACCTCCGGACTCGGACCGAGCAAGCCGGATGCCAACGCGGATGTTTTGGAAAATATCAATTGAAAACAAATAGATACATCTTCCGTTCGCTGTGGCTTCGCCGCGGTGGGGGGCGCGGACGAGTGAGAACCCGTAGACACATGCGACGATTCGAAGCATTCCCCGGGAAGGTATATTTGTAACCGATTCGAAACGTTGACTGGGTCATGCGCGGAGCCTATATTCCCGCTCGTGAGCATCCGGATCACGGAAGAGTGCATCAACTGCGGCTGTTGCGAGGACGTCTGCCCGATGCTCGCGATCCACGAGGATCCGGCCGGCAACGCGCGCACCGTCGACCCCGCCCGATGCACGGAGTGCGTCGGCCTGTACGCCCGGATCATGTGCCAGGTCGAGTGCCCGGTCGAGGCGTGCGTCGCCGATCCCGCCCGGCGGGAGACCGAGGCCGAGCTGCTCGACAAGGCGCGGCGGTTGATGCCCGAGCACACCTTCGGCCACCCGGCCCCGTCGCACTTCCGTTAAACGCCTTTCCCCTTCAGCTTCGCCCCCCGGAATCGGGGGCCCGGGGGGGCGAGCCCGTCGGCGTCGCCGCCGCCAGCCGCCGCCGCGCCCGCCGCGACACGGGCCTGGCGTTCAGCGCCCGCGGGCGCCCGGCCGTGGCACGTCGATTGCTTTGCCCGCGGCCGTGTCCTCTCTGCGCCATTGGCCGTCCGTCGACCTGCCCCGGGAGCGGCTCCGCGGGAAGGGGGCGGCCGCGCTCGGCGACGCGGAGCTCGTCGCGTTGCTTATAGGCGCCGGGGGACAGGGCGAGAACGCGCTCGAGTCCTCGCAGCGGATCCTCAGGGAGGCGGGGGGGCTCGACCGGCTCGCGGCGACGGGGCTCGGCGCGCTGGCCGGCGTGCCCGGCCTCGGCGAGGCCAAGGCGTCGCGGATCCTCGCCGCGATCGAGCTCGGCCTGCGGGTCGTCGAGCGGCGCTCCGAGGCGCCCCAGCGCGCCTTCTGCCGCAGCGAGGAGATCTGGGAGGCGTACCGGGCGCGGCTCGGCGCGCTCCACCAGGAGGTGTTCCTGGTCGTGGGGCTGAACAACCGCAACGAGACGCTGCGCGAGGAGATCGTGGCCAAGGGAACGATCAGCGAGTGCGTCGTGAGCCCGCGCGAGGTGTTCCGCCCGATGATCGCGGAGGCGGCCGCCCGCATCGTCGCGCTGCACAACCACCCCTCCGGGGATCCGTCGCCGAGCCCGGAGGACGTGGCGCTCACCCGGCGGCTCGCCGAGGCCGGGGCGCTGATCGGCATCCCGCTGCTCGATCACGTCGTGATCGGGCGCCGCGGCTACGCGAGCCTGCGCGACATGGGGGTGATCAGATGACGCCCTCGTCGAACGCGATGCCGAAGTCGCGCGCGAGCTCGTCGAGGATCGGGCCGTAGAGCTCGGGGTGGACCGGGGTCACGACCCCGGGTGGCGGGATCGCGCCCTCGGCGATCAGGCGGACCGCGATCGCGAGCGGCAGGGAGACCGTCCGCGCCATGGCGCTGTCGCCGCCGGGGACCCCGTACGCGACGAGCGACGACGCAACCCGCTCGGACTTCCCGGGGTACTCGACTTCGAATTCGTGCCGCATGATGAGCAGATCGCGTTCGCCCGGCGCGAACGAGCACTTCTCGAGCATGCGGGAGGCGAGGATGTCCACGTTGCCGCCCTCGGAGATCGACACCGGCGACTCGTGGAACAGCCCGAGCCACTCCAGGTTGGAGATCGCGGGGGAGCTCTCGGGCACGGAGAGCGCGACGGAGAGCGCCTTCTGGAGGTTGCCGGCGCCGCCCACGAAGCCCTGCATGAACCGCTTGTAGGTCAGGCCGGCGAGATCGGAGCGCGGCCGCTGATCGAACAGCCCGAGCTTGACCCAGTGGTACCACGACGCGCAGTGCCCAAGGTGGCGCAGGGTGCCGCGGAACATCGTCCGGACGCCGTCGAGGCCGTACATCTCGATGTAGGGGAGCGCGTCGCGGTTCGGGTAGCCCTCGAAGCTCCCGGCCCCGGGGAACTCGACCGGCTCGGGGTCGGCGAACAGCTCGGTGCCCGGCACCTCGACGACCGCGCCGTCCCTGAGGAACCGCGCCGGGTTCGTCGCCGCCACGAGCACGCCGCGCGGCGCCCACGAGAACTTGTAGCCTATCGGGTTCGTGTTCGCCTCCGGCGCCGGGAGGCCGCCGCAGTAGGATCGGAAGGAGACGATCTTACCGCCGCGCCGCGTCGCACCGTGGATGACCCGCATCGCCGACATGTGGTCGAGCCCGGGATCCACGCCGCACTCGTTGACGAAGACGAGGTCGTTCGCCGCGGCGTCCGCGTGCATCTCGCGCATGGCCTGGCTGACGTACGACGCCGTCGCCATGTGCTTCTTGTGCGTGAGGCACAGAGCGGCCACGATCGGGTGCATCGGCGCGGGGAGGAGGGAGACCGCGACGTCGTGCGACGCGACGAGCCCCGCAAGCTCGTCGTTGCGGCTCGCGTCCAGGGCGACGGCGGCGCAACCGGTGCGGCCGGCGAGGAGCGCGCGGGCCTTTTCGACGAAGATGTCGGCGACGGTCAGCGCGAACCCCTCGCGTTCGGCGAAGTAGTCGATGAGCGGCTTCGCGACCAGGCCGGCACCCAGGACAAGAACTCGTTTCATTCCCCACTCCTCGTTTCGTGCAGAAACGCCCGCATGTGCTCGTGCCGCGGCGTGAAGCCGCCGCACCAGAGGATGACCGAACGGCGGATCGGCTCCGGCAGGCGCGCGGCGTCGAAGTCGCCGTCCAGATCCACCTCCGCGAGCGCCGGGATGAAAGGCTTGAGCGCGGCCGCGAACGCGCTCGACGACTCGCGCGGGAGCTCGCACGGCAGGTTGCCGACGGCCATCACGGCGATCCCCGGCCCGTCGAACCCCGAGGGCGCCGCGCCCGTGGCCGGATCGAAAACGTAGGTCGGATCGCCGGGGTTCGTGTCGCGGACCGTGCACTCGAGCGCGCCGCCCACGTCGCAGGAGATGTCGCCGATCGCGACGAGCCTCGGCCGGGCCGGGCCGGCGAACAACGCGCGGAGCTGGTCCCGCGTCGCGAGCTTCGGGTAGCGCGCGTCCCAGTAGATGCCGTTGACGATCGCCGTGAGCAGCTCGAGGTGCGGCGCGAACGCGGAGACGTAGGCCTCCCCGTGCCCGTAGTAGTGCTGGAGGTCGAACGCCCGCGCCGGATCCCTGGGCGCGACGAGATCCGCCTCCTTGTAGACCGTCTTCACGAGCCGGTCGGCGAGGGCGCCGTTCCGCGAGAGGAACGCCGCGAGCTCAGCGGGCGCCACCTCGACGTGCGGCACGAGGTCGAAGATCTCCTGCGCGCCCTGCGACACGTGGCCGTAGCCGGTGAAGCCGAACGCCGCCGGCGCGATCTCCCTCGGCACGCCCAGGGCGGCGACGCTGCGACCGAGCTCGGCCACCGCGGCCTTCGCGGCGCCGAGATCAGCGTACGCGTGAGCCGGCGAGATCGCCGAGAACGCCGACCGGATCCCGAGCGCGTCGAGCCGCCGGCCCAGGGTCCAGAACGTGTCGATCATCCCGGCGAGCCCCGCGTACCTGCCGAAGAAGATGAGCCGCCGCCCGTCGTCGTCGGTGACGATCTCGTAGTCGAGCAGCGTGCACCCCTTGTCGACGAGCTCCCGGAGCATCCCCATGTTGTACGGCTGCCCCTTGATGGTGTGCGAGAACATCATGTAAGCGCCGCCGCGCCGGAAGTAGCCGTGGGGCATCTCCTTGATGCCGAGCACCACGCCGCAGTCGCGGACGTCGTCGACGACCGAGGCCTTCGCTGCCGCGTAGTCGGCGTCGGCGAACGTGCGCCGAGGGAACCGCTCGACGCGGACGTCGATCCCCTGTGCGATCAGGTCGCGGACGTCGCTCGGCGACAGCGCGACGCGCCGCTCCCACGGGTTCTTGTCCTCCAGGCGAAGACCGATTGCGTTTCTCATGACGGCCACCTCGACGCCCCCCGAGCGAACACGACCCTCCCCGGACCCCGGCCGGCGGACGGCTCCGGGCGCCCTCTTCTTACCAGATTTTACGCGGGTGGGAACACCCGGCGTCCCTTCCGGCAACGCTCTTGTGCCGATTCCGGGGCGACACTAGTATCAGGTTCTCGAGCCCCGCGATACGGCGCGGGGCGAAAGGAGCATGCCGTGGTCGACAAACTCGCCCTGACAAACCCCCTGAGCCGGATGATCGACAAGGATCGCGAGGAGTTCACCCGGGCGGATCTCCTGCGCGTCGCGGCGGAGCAGGGGATCGAGCGGTTCACGTTCCGCTACACCGGCGGCGACGGCCAGCTCAAGGAGCTCAAGCTCCCGTTCACCACGCTCCGGCACGCGGAGCGGATCCTCGCCGCGGGCGAGCGGCTCGACGGGTCGTCGCTCTTCAAGGGGCTCGTCAACACGGCGAATTCCGATCTCTATGTCGTGCCGATCTACAAGTCGGCGTTCATCAACCCGTTCAACCCCGGGAGCATCGATTTCATCTGCCGGTTCCTCGACAAGGACGGCGCGAGGGCGCCGTTCACGCCGGACAACATCCTCGGCCTCGCGCACGACAGGTTCCAGAGCCGGACCGGGATGGAGCTCCACGCCCTCGGCGAGCTCGAGTTCTTCCTGCTCCGGCCGGGCGGCGACGAGCTCTTCACCCCGCCGAAGCAGGCCGGCTACCACATGTCTTCGCCGTTCTTCAAGAGCGGTGACGTCGTGAACGAGATGGTGCGCCACATCGCGCAGATCACCGGCGCGGTCAAGTACGCGCACGCGGAGGTCGGCTACATCGACTGCCTGCGCTCGGACCGGCCGCTCCTCGCCGGCCGCCGCGGCGGGCAGCACGAGATCGAGCTCCTGACGCGGCCCATCGACGAGGCGGGCGACTTCGTCGCGCTCGCCAAGTGGATCATCCGCAACGTCGCGTACAAGCACGGCATGCTCGCCACGTTCTCGCCCAAGCTCGAGGAGGGGATCGCCGGGAGCGGGATGCACTTCCACATGGAGCTCGTGAAGGGCGGCCGGAACCTGATGACCGCCGCCGGAGGCGCCCTGTCCGACGACGCGCTCAAGCTGATAGGCGGGCTCGTGCAGTACGCGTCGACGCTCTCGGCGTTCGGGAACACGGTGGCGTCCGCGTTCCTCAGGCTCGTGCCGAACCAGGAGGCGCCGACGCGCATCTGCTGGAGCCACTCGAACCGCTCGGCCTTGATCCGCGTCCCGCTCGGGTGGGCCGGGACGTCCGATCTCGCCCGCACCGTGAACCCGGGGGAGAAGACGCCGTTCGTCGAGGAGCGCGGGGTGCAGACCGTGGAGATCCGATCCCCGGACGGCTCCGCGATGTTCCACCTGCTGCTCGCCGGGCTCACCACCGCGGCCGAGTGGGGCCTCACGCAGCCCGGCGCGATAGACCTCGCCCGGAAGACGCGCGTCGAGGGGAACATCTTCACCGACAAGGAGCTGCTCGCGCGGCTCGAGGCGCTCCCGGGCTCGTGCGTCGCGTGCGGCCGTCTCCTCGCGGAGCGGCGCGCGATGTACGAGGAGTACGGCAACTTCCCGAAGCAGGTCATCGATCACGTGATCGAGATGCTCGCCCGGGAGAACGACGAGCACCTCAACCGACAGCTCTCCCAGATGCCGGCCGAGGAGCGGCTCCACGCCACGCGTCAGGTGATGCACAAGGACATCCACCGCCACTAGGAGGTCGTCATGCGGAAGGCACTCGCGATCGCGGCGCTCGCGCCGTTCCTCTTCGCCGCGGGCCCCTGCGGGGACGACGACGGCGGCGGCGGCGGGACGGACGACGAGGCCGCGTGCGAGCAGTACTGCGCGGCGCAGTACGCCGACGATCTCGAGGGGTGCGAGTGGTGCGCGGTCGACGTCACCTACGACGAGGAGACCGGCGTCTGCACCTGCGAGTTCCTCTCGTGCGTCTCGGACCTGTGCACCGACTGGTGCCAGGCGGACGGGGGCACGTCGACGGGGACCTGCTACCTCGACTCGTGCACGTGCAGCTGAACCCCGGGCCGCTCGGCACCGCGGCCACGAGGGCCGCGGCAACGATGCTCCTCCGCGTAAGATCGCGTCGGAGCACGCCCTACGGGCAGTCCGACGGAGGCTCCCATTCCTCGATGATTGACCGCGACTCGTGCCGACGCCACTGATCGCGGATGTAGGTGCGCAACGAGTCGCTCCTGGCTGGGGCGACCGTTTCGATCCACACACCGTCCTGCCACCGGAACGGGATCGACGGACAACGCCCGCGGATCTCCCACGCCGCGAAGCCCTTGAGCTGCCCGTAGAGTTCGCTGAGGGCGACGGTCGGCCCGCTCCGCAAGAGAAGGTGCACGTGATCCTTGTAACAGCCGAACTCCTCGACGTAGGCGTCCAACGCAGCGGCCTTTGCGCGGAACAGCCCGAGGAGCGCCACTCCGTCTTCGGGCGCCGCGATCCACGGCTCCCGGTGCTTCGTCGCAAAGACGAGATGATAAAAAAGGCGGTGAAACGAGTGCCGCTGTTTCAAGGTGAAGCTCCTGCCCGCCAGGGCGTGCTCCGGAGCGCGATGCGCGCAGGAGCATCGTTGCCGCGGCCCTCGTGGCCGCGGTCGATGGGGACCTCCGGTCCTGACCTCCGGTTCTTGGCCCTACAGCAGCCCGGCGAGCTCGCGCGCCAGCGTGTCGCCGCTGATCCAGGCGCACATCTCGAACGCCGAACGCGCGGCGGAGATCGCCCCGCGCCGGAGCCTCGCCACGCCCGCCGCGAGCCAGAGATCGGCGTTGTCCGCGTCCGCGACGATCGCCGCGGTGAGCGCCTCGTCCGCCGCGGTGGGCCGGCCGGCGTCGAGGAGCGCGATCGCCGCGCTGAGCGCCTCGGCCGAGGTGGGCGCGCGGCGCGCCGTGGAAAAGGTCGTCGTGTTCATCGCGAGCGCGGTCGCGCCCCGGGTCCAGGTCGACATGTCGTCCCTCCTTTGCGTGTCACCCGAAGCTGAATCGGACGTTTTGCGCAAAGGTTGACGAAAAAACGCGCGGGCCGCGAAAAAACTACTCGATCGGCACCGTGACCCCCGTCGGCGCCTCGTCCAGCCAGCGGAAGCGGTCGAGGAGCACGATCGAGTCGAAGAGGTTGTCCAGTTCGTCGTGGATCGAGAACGTGAGGTTGAACGTGTCGCCCGGGGCCACGGGCCAGCTCGTGCGGAGCCAGCCTGTGGAGCCGGCGTTGCCGCTGGTGGTCTGCGACCAGTGCGATCCGGTCTCGCTGCACGGGTGCATGTCGTTCTCGAAGAACTCCGCGTCCACCTCGATCTCGTTGCCGGCGTCGTCGAACGCGATGTTCGTCGTCGCGCCGTCGTTCAGCGCGTCGTACTCCATGATCGCGTAGAACGTGTCGTTGAATCCGAAGTTCAGGAATTCGTCGTACTCGGCCGACGCGAAGAGGAAGTCGAACGAGAACCCCTGCTTGCCCTCGGGCACGGTCAGGGTCACGCGCAGCTGGTTGCGGTCGCAGGCCTCCGCCGGGTCGCCGGTCGCCGGATCGCCGCCCTGGTACTCGGGCTGCGGATCGAGGTCGGTGGAGGCGCCGTCGTCCCCCATGTCCTCCGCGAAGTTGGGGTTCTCCTCGTCCAGCGGCCCGGTCGAGATCGCGAGCATCACGCACCTGTGCGGCGCCTCGAGGCAGTCGCTGGTGCCGAGCTGCGGCGCGATGCCGAACCCGCGCAGCCCGTCGGAGCTCGTCATGTCCAGGGACACGGCGTCGAGGTACGCCCCCGGGCAGAGGTTCATCGCCGCCGCGAGGTCGGCGGCGGAGGTCTCGTCGAGATCGCCGCAGTCGCAGCCCGGATCCGTGTCCGTGTCGGTGTCCTCGTCCTCGGGCACGTCGCGCCGATCCGGCCCGCAGCCGGCGGGCCAGGCGGCGGACACCAGGAACGCGAGCGCGAGGATCCGGCGCCGCGCCGTCATAGGCCGCCCCAGCCGGCGAGGCGCGCCCACATCCGCCACGCCGCGCTGCCCTTGAGCACGCAATTCAGGTTCGCCTCGACCGGATCTTCCGAGTGGGCGCAACCGGTGCAGCCGGCGTAGCTCCCTCCGTCGCCGAGCGTGAGCGCGGCGAGCTCCGAGTCCGGGTTCTCCGCGATCCACTCGACCGCCCAGTTGCCGCCGTCGTAGTCGAGGTTGTCGCTCATCCCCTGATCCCAGAAGTAGTCGCCGTCCGGGTCGTACGCCTCGATGTCCGCGAAGTCGAACAGCCAGCGGCCGTTCTCGGCGCAGTGCGCGCGGATGAGCTCGTTGTTGTAGTGGATGGAGCCGACCGCCGTCTCCTCGCCCGTGCCCTCCGAGTGGCCGGTCATGAACGGGAACACGACATCGGGGTACTCCTCGACGAGCTTCTCCATGTTGTCGACGTAGCGCTGCGCGTCGTGGCCGTTGATGCTGCACCACGACCAGAGCACCACGTTCACGTCGGCGTTCGCCGAGTTGCCGAGGAACGCGCGGGTCTGCACCACCCAGGGCGTGTCGCCGTCCTCGTCGACCCAGTCGCCGGTGCTCAGGTCCACGGCGTTGTAGGAGGTCTCCGGGATCTCCGGGATCGCGGTGTCGTCGAGGTCGAGCGAGGTCGCGCTCCCGCCGGCGTCGTCGAAGGCGTAGAGGCCGTCGTACGGCGGGTACGCCATGAGCGCGCCCATGCCGGTTATCAGCTGGCTGCCGTGCGACGTGTGCTGGTACGCGATGTGGAGGTCGTCGATCGCGTCCTGGATCGCCGACTCCGGGATCGCGCCGAGATCCGCGTTCGTGTGGTCGATCACGAGGTCGCCGTCCGCGTCGGCGTCGGTGTCCGAATCCGCGTCGGTGTCCGAATCGGCATCCGTATCCGAATCGACGTCCGTGTCCGAGTCCGTGTCGCCGTCGGTGTCGGAGCCGCTGCCGCCGCCGTCGTCCCCGCACGCCGGCGCGAAGCCGAGCGCCATCGCGAGCGCCCAAGCGAGCCAAAGAGTCGTCTTCATGGTGGGCCTCCCCTGTCGAAAAATGTCACAGATTGCGATCGATTCTAGCACCAGCGGAAGGGAATGTCCTGGACGAGTGATGGCGTCGAGCGCAGGAAGGCTGGAAACGGTTTTCAGGAGCAGGCGAACGAGAGATCGTTTCTCAGGGGTGCGGGTAGCAGAACCCTTGGGTCGCGTCCGGGCCGTAGAAGTCCTCGATGACGCAGTGCTGGTCGGAGGGGCACTCGAAGTCTTCCGTGCACAGCAATACGCAGCCGTCCGGCATCCCGACCGAGCTGTACGCGTAGGTCAGCTCGCAGCTCGGATCTCCCGTGAACGTCGTGGGGTCGCACGTGGGGTCGGTCTCGATGTCGTCGCACATCACCGCGCAGATCCCGAACTCCGGGTCCCACTCCGCGTGGTGGGGGTTCACGTAGACGCACGCCGTGCCGTCGTCGCACTCCCAGAAGCCGGGCGTGTCCTCTGGAAAGTAGCATGTGCACGGCCAAGCGGAGCCGAGCGGGCAGTCGTCGGGGTTGTGCGCGTCCGTGTCGACCGGCTCGGTGTCCGAGTCGGTCTCCGTCTCCGTGTCGGGATCGGGCACGGTCTCGGTGTCCGCTCCCTCGGGCCAGGAGACCGTCCGGACGAGGCGGAGGCCACCGCCGATGGAGGCACGGTTGTCCGGCAATACGAAGTTCGCCGAAGAGCGAAGCAACACGGAAGGCATCGCCGCGGCGCCACCTCTGTAAACGTGAATCTCTTGTTCGCCGTCATCCAGAGGATCTGTTTGTGCAACCCCTTCGAATCCGTGGCCCCATCCGTACCTGTCCCACGACCATTCCATGGCGTTGCCGCTCATGTCGTGAAGGTGCCATGGGTTCGGCGTCTTCTGCTCGACAGGGTGCGTCGTCTTTCCCTCGCACGGCAGCATCTCGTCAATCTCCGTTCCCGGACCCGAATTCCACCAGTACCAAGCGATAGGATCGAGGTTAGCGTCGAAGAAATAGCCCAATGAATCACTAACGGATTCGATTTCTCCAGAATAGAACGCAGTACGTGTGCCTGCGCGAGCGGAGTACTCCCACTCGGCCAAAGTCGGCAAACGGTAGCCCGGGCAGTCGTAGACGTTGGCGTGGACCGCCCGGGCTTTCTGACAGACCATCCCTTTTCCCACCTCGCCGGTGCACCCGGTCAGCTCGTAGCACGGCTGGAGATCGTGCAGCTCGGACAGCCGGTTCGCGGCCGCCACGGCCTCCCACCAGGAGATGGACACGACCGGGCAGTTGTTCCCGGCGCACGCCACGAACCCTGTTCCGTCCGGCCCGGTCGAAGTCGGTGCAAATCCCATCGCCGCCCATTCTCCCTGTGTCAGCTCGTGCTGTTGCACAATGAAATCGTGGGTGAGAGTCAGTGGGGTTAACGTTTCGGAGATGCCGTGACCTGGCTCCTCTTCGGGTGTCCCGTAGATGAAACAGCCTTGAGGGATCCGACACCATCCGCCCTGGCAGCTCTCCTCCACGCACGGGTGGGCGCATTCGCCTTCGACGTACGCGTCGCCCTCACACTCCGCAGGAGGCGGCGTGACCGGTCCGGCGAGGAACGGGTCCTCGGTGCCGGCGTCGGACATGGCCGGGCTCTTCCCACAGCCCGACAGCGCCACCGCAAGGGCTAATAGACCAATCGGGTGGGGCCAGACAGAATGGAGCTTCATCACTGCGCTACCTCGTACAAATCAGCTACTTCCTGGAAGTATAGGAACTTCGGAGAGAAGTCATTGCTTCCGAACCGTGCAAAGGCACCCCAGTACACATCATCCCAGACTTCGGCGTCGTTGATGGAAGAGTAGATGTCGGTCATGCTCGCCCGATTCGGGTAGTCGGCATCCCCCGATCCTCCTCCGGAGTGCCACTCCCAGAAGAAGTTCATCCAGTCCCACTCGGTGCCGGTGTCGGAGTCGTCGCACCAATTCTCCTGCCACGTTACCTGCACGTAGGCGCCATAAGCGCACTTTCGTTCCGGCAAGTTAACATAAGATATCTTCCGCGACAAAGTTCGACCCCTCGCGAACTATATCACAGCTCGGAGAGCCGGCTTCATCTGGAGCAGGAGATCCGCTCGCGGCGCGAAGCCGGATCGGCGCATGCTGACCCGCGTCCCGCCGTTCTCGATGCGTGCCGCGTCCGAGGCCGCGATCTCGAGGTCGCGCCCGGCGGCGCCGAGGTCCGCCTCGAACGAGAACTCCTCGATCACGGTCTCCCGTTCGCCGCCCATGGGGTAGACGTACCGGTACGCGCCGTCGCCGAACGGGAGCAGCTCCACGTAGGAGAGGATGAGCCGGCGATCGCCCGCGGCCGGCACCGGGAACACCCGGGCACGGAACGTGCGCTCATCGACCCACTCCAGCAGCGCGGGATCGCTCCGGCTCTCGACCGCCTCGCGGTACGTCGCGGCCGCCCGTCCGCGCTCGATCATCTCCCCCTCGACGAGCTTGCCGTCCACCTCCCACGCGAACCGCTCCACCGCCGCGCCCGCGGGCACCGTGAACCAGTACCAGCCCTCGAGGTCGGTGCCCGTGGGGTTGAAGAAGCGCTGGTCCACCGTGGTGTGGGCGACCCCGTCCCGGATCACGGCGCGCACCTTCTGTGAGGTGATCTGCAGCTCCTGCGGCGGCTCGGCGGCCCGCGAAGGGTCAATCCCGTAGAGCCGTCCGCCCGCGCCGCTCCCGCTCCACCGCGCCATCTCCTGGTCGGCCATGCCGCCGGTCCAGTCCTCCCAATAGCCCATGGGCGCGACCGCGGGCGCTGACCCGGCCTTCACCTCCGCCCGTTCGCCGCTCTCGACCTCGGCCCGGCCGCCGCTCGACTCGATGACCGCCATGCCGCGCGCCACGTACACGGACGCGCCGTCTTTGTTCTTCACGAGATCGAACGCGGCCCCGGAGGCGCTGACGTGCACGTCGCCCACG
>JALNZK010000145.1 GCA_023229365.1 Pseudomonadota bacterium
CGCGCCCGTGCTCGGGTTCTGCACGGAGAGAGGGTCGCGCACGAGCCACACCGCGATCGTCGCGCAGTCGCTCGGCATCCCCGCGGTCGTGGGCGCGCCGCGGCTCACCCTTCACGTCGAGGCGGGGGACACGGTGATCGTGGATGGGCTGGACGGCGTGGTCATCGTGCGCCCGGACGAGGAGGAGCTGCGCCAGTACGAGGCGAAGGCGGCGCGGTATGCGGCGCTCGAGACCCGCCTTCGGGCCACCCGGGATCAGCCGGTCGAGACGATCGACGGGATCCCGGTCGAAATCCTCGCGAACATCGAGCTGCCGGGCGAGGCGCCGCTCGCGGTCGACTACGGCGCGTCGGGCATCGGCCTCTACAGGACCGAGTTCCTGTTCCTCGATCGCGACGCGCCGCCGACCGAGGAGGAGCAGGTCCAGACGTACGCCGCGCTGGTCCGATCCGTCGGCGATCGGCAGGTCGTGTTCCGGACGTTCGATCTCGGCGCGGACAAGCTGATGCGCGACGATCAGAACCGCGAACGCAACCCGGCGCTCGGCCTCCGCGCGATCCGGCTCGGGCTGCGCGAGCGCCAGATGTTCACGGCGCAGCTCCGAGCCCTCCTGCGGACGGCGGGCGTATGCAATCGCGAGCTCAAGGTGCTCCTGCCGATGGTGAGCGGCATCGAGGAGGTTCGGGAGATCCGCGCCATCATCGGGCGGGAGCGCGACGCGATCGGGGCGGCGGCCGGCGACCTGCTCGTGGGCTGCATGATCGAGCTGCCGTCGGCGGTGCTGTGCGCGGATCTGCTCGCGAAGGAGGTCGACTTCTTCTCGATCGGGACGAACGACCTCATCCAGTTCTGCCTCGCGATCGACAGGAGCAACGATCAGGTCGCGTACCTTTACACGCCGTACCACCCGTCGGTGCTGCGGGCGATCGAGGCGGTGATCGCCGCGGGACGCGGCGCCGGGATCCCGGTCGCGATGTGCGGCGGCGCCGCGGCCGAGCTGAACCTCGTGCCGCTCCTGTTCGGGATCGGCCTGCGGATCTTCTCCGTGCCGCCGACGATGATCCCGTTCATCCGCGCGGCGGTCCGGTCGTTCTCGGCGGCCGAGGCCGAGGATCTCGCCGCCAGGGCGCGATCCTCGAGCATCCCGTCCGAGATCGAGCGCCTCGCCGAGCGGTTCATGCGCGGCAGGATGAACGGTGTGCCATGAGCGGGAGCGTCGCACTTCGGGTCGTTGTTTCGCTCGCGTTCGCGTTCATCGCCGCCTGCTCGACGTGCAAAGAGAAGGAGCAGCCGCAGGTCGTGCGGGGACGCCCGGACGTCGTCATCGTCTCGATCGACGCGCTGCGGGCGGACAGGCTCGGCGCATACGGCTACCGGATAGGCACCTCGCCAGGGCTCGACGCCTTCGCCGAGGAGAGCGTGGTATTCGACGCGCACCACTCCCAGGCGCCGGCGACGCTTCCGTCGCACGCGTCGCTGTTCACCGGGCTCGATCCGGATCACAACGGCGTCCTCTCCAACGGGTTCTACAGGTTGGGCGCGGGCGCGACGACGCTCGCGGAGCTCTTGTCAGGCGCCGGCTATCGCACCGGGGCCGTCGTGGCGAGCAGCGTCCTCTCGAAGGAGTTCGGGTTGGACCAGGGGTTCGCGTCGTACGACGCCCGGTTCGAAGCGAGCCACCGGATGCCTCGGATCGACGCGAAGACCGTGACAGATCGTGCAGTCGCTTGGTTGGATCAGCGGAGCAGCGACGAGAGCGTCCTCCTATTCTTGCACTATTTCGACACGCATAAACCGAACGTTGCGCCGAGCCGCTTCGCGTTCGCAGACCGGTACGATTCGGACGTGGCCTACGTCGACGAACAGCTCTCGCGCCTGTTCGCCGAGCTGAAGCGGCGCGGTCGCTATGAAGGCGCGCTCGTCTTCGTGACCGCGGATCACGGCCAGAGCCTCGGCGAGCACCACCTCTCTGGGCACACGGGCATCCTCTACGAGCAGACGCTCCACATCCCTTTGATCGTGCACTTCCCCGGCGGAGCTGAGCGCGGGCTGCGCGTCGCGGCGTTGACGCGATCCGTAGACGTCATGCCGACCGCGCTCGCGGCGGCGGGGATCGCGGCTCCGGCCGGGATCGACGGCATCGACCTGTCCGGGCTGGCGCGCGGCGAGCCCGAGCGAACGCCGCGGGAATCGTTCGCCCTCGCACGCATCGAGATCCTGCCCCAGCTAGATCAGGTCTCACTCATCTCCGGGCGCTGGAAGCTGGTGTCGAAGACGGCGTTCGAGCCGATGGACGATCAGCCTCTTGTCGAATTTCCGGTCCAGAGGCCGGGCTCGAGGATCCCTGCCGTCCTCCCGGACGCGCTGGTCGAGAGGGTTCGGCGAAAGGCGCACGAGATCGCGGCCGGCAGCCCGGACGTGCGGCAGCTGTTCGTTCTCGAGGCGGATCCCGCCGAGGAGAGGAACGTCTACGGGGCCTATCCGGAAGTGGCGCGGGAGCTCGAGGCGAAGGTGGAAGGGCGTATCCGCGCGAAGCCCGGTGCGCCGGGGGGCCAGTGCCCGCTCGATGACCAGATCGAGGAGCAGCTGCGCGCCCTCGGCTACGTGTTCTAGATAGCCGATCCTCGGTCCAGATCATTCCGCCGGCTTTCTGCCGCGCGAGGACCGCATGAAAAGGCCAACACGCGTTTCTACGCAGGTGGCCGGCCGCTTCATCTTGTCTGATCCAGCCCCCGCCCGCCGGCGTGCGCCTCGCGCTCCATGAACGCGGCGACGTCGGGCGGGTAGCGCGTCTCGACGCGATCGCCCACCCGGACGTGCCACGAGCACGCCCTCTTCGGCGCGCTCCCGATCGCGAAGTGCTCGCGCTTGGCGTGCGGGCAGTCTTTCGAGGCGAGCTCGCCCGAGAGCGGGCAGATGTCGGCGGCGACCACCGCGGCGGGCCGTTCGGGCAGGGTGAGCCTGCGCCCGTCCGCCGCGAGCAGGAGCCCGGCGCGGACGAGCGGCGCCGCGGCGTCCATGGCGATGAGCCCGTGCGTCGGCCGGCCCGAGAAGTTCCCGGCCCACGCGGCGACCGTGACCTGCTCGGTGACGCCGATCGCGACGGTGTCGGCGAAGCCGCGTGACGTTCCGGTCTTGAAGGCGACGTCGAACGGCAGATCGTCCACCGGGAGCGCGTCACCGAACATCGGACGCCTCGCCTCCGCGTCCGAGAGCACGTCCATCACGAGCCAGGCGGTCGCGGAGGAGAACAGCTCGACCTCCGGGGCGCTCGATGGCTGCCATCGGGCGCCGCCAGTGAGCCGGGCGCCCCGCACGGCGCTCGGGCGCACGACCCGCCCGCCGCGCGCGAGGAAGCCGTAACCCGCCGCGAGATCGACGAGGCGCACGCGCGTCGCGCCGAGCGCGAGCCGCGGGCCGTACGCGTCCGCCTCGCCGGGCACCTCGCCGACCCCGGCGCGCCGGAGGAGCGTGATGAGCCGCTCCTCGCCCACCTCCTCAAGGACGTGCACCGCGGCGAGGTTGTACGACCCCGCGAGCGCCTCGCGGTACCGCACCGGGCCGCGCTCCCTCTGCGTGACCTTGGTCACGGTGTAGCCCGACTCCACGTCCCGCATGTCGGCGGCGAGCGTCGCCGGGCTCGCGCCGGCCTCGAGCGCCAGCGCGTAGACGAACGGCTTGAGGGCGGAGCCCGGGTGGCGGCGCCGCGTCGCGATGTTCAGCTGCCCGCCGTCGGACTCGACGCCCTGGGAGCCGACCATCGCGAGCACCGCGCCCGTCCGCGTGTCGAGCACGACGAGACCGGCCTGCTCGAGCCCCCGGCCCCCGAGGTCGCGGACGTGCGCCGCGAGCCTGCGCTCGAGCCGCTTCTGAAGGGAAAGGTCGAGCGTCGTCTCGACGACCCCGCCCCGGGCGCGCACGTCGGCCGGCAGCGTCGCGAGCACCCAGTCGCAGAAGTGGGGCGCGAGGATCTCGACCCCACGGAGCTGCGGATCGATGCGCTCGGCGCGGATCCTGCGCGCCTCGTCCTCGGAGATCTGCCCGCGCGTCTCGAGCAGGTCGAGGACGTGATCGCGGCGCGCGAGCGCGCGATCGAGGTGCCGCAGCGGATCGTACAGCGCCGGGGAGCGGGGCAGGGCGGCGAGCAGCGTCGCCTCCCCGGAGCTCAGCGCGGTCGCGGACTTGCCGAAGTACGTGCGTGCGGCCGCCTCGATGCCGTAGGCGCCGCGGCCGAAGTACGCGCGGTTGACGTACTGCTCGAGGATCTCCTTCTTGCCGAGGGCGCGCTCCAGCCGAAGCGCGAGGATCGACTCCTCGATCTTGTTCGCGAGCGAGCGCTCCTCGCCCGGCGAGTGGATCATCCGCATGAGCTGCATCGTGATCGTCGAGCCGCCGTAGCCGATCTTCCCGCCCCGCAGGTTCAGCCACGCGGCGCGGGCGATCCCGACGGGGTCGACCCCGGCGTGGAGGAAGAAGCGCCGATCCTCGGAGGCGATGAGCGCGAGCAGGGCGTGCGAGCGGATCTCGTCGAGGCGGACCCAGCCGTCCCGTCCGGGCCGCCCGTCCGCGCTTTCAACGCGGCGCAGGGTGTTCCCCGCGCGATCGACGAGGACGAGGGGACCGCCGGTGTCGGGCGAGAGCGCGCCGACGGGGTAGGGGAAGCAGAGCACCGCTACGGCAGCAACGCCGCAGGCCAGGGCCGCGACGCCGAGCGCGGCCAGCGCGAGACGCTTCGCCCATGCCGCGACGCGGCGTTTCACTTGCCGACCTCGAGGACGTACGCCGCGGTCCGGCCGTTGATGTCGGGCTCGTACATCGCCTCGGCCGTCGCGGGGGGCGCCGCGAACCGGCCCGGCGTGCCGGCCCGCGCGAAGTACTCGAGCACGAGCTCGCCGGCGCCCATCCGATCCGCGAACGCGAGCACGCGATCGTCGCGAAGCTCCGTGTGCGTCCACCCCGGCTTCCAGTAGTCGTCGTCCTCGGGCGGCGTGCCGTAGACCTGCTCGGCCGTCGCGAACCGCGTGTTGACCGGCTCGAGGCCCGCGGGGAGCCTGTCGACCACGGCGACGTAGTTCCGGTCCTCCGCGGTGCGGACGGTGACCTTGATCCGAACGAGCTCTCCCACCGCGACGCTCTTCTTGGGTGCGTCCGAGGCGGGTTCGAGCAGCTCGCGCGTCACCGTGAAGCCCCTGTCGACGGGCTTCGCCCGCTCGTCGCGGATCGAGGCGTCGAGCCGCACGACGTGGCGCGCCGGTCCGTCCACCGAAATCTCGAGCGCGCGGGAGGCAGCCCCGGCGCGGAACGGCTTGCGGATCGACAGCACCTGGTGGCCGACGAGGCGGCGTTGCGCGATCGTGTCGCCGTCGAGGCGGATCGTCACCGCGAGCTCTCCCTGCGCGCCGGATCGCGCCCAGTCGGAGAGCGCGACGAGCGCATACAGGTTGTCCTGCGTGTTCGCCCACCGCCCCGAGCTCTTCTGGCCGCGGCGCAGCCCCTCGGCGAGGAGCGGGATCGACGGCTCGTCGCGGTTCGCCCGCAGGAGCGCCGACAGGACGATCGCCTCGGTGCGCACGTTCGAGCTCATGTAGGTGCCGAGGTCGCGCCCCGTCTCGCGGACGTGCGCGACGCCGTTCGACCGCTCGACGAGCGACGCGAGCTCGGACTCGAGCGTCTCGGCCTGCTCCTTGGCCGAGGAGTCCGCGGCGAGCGCCATGAGGAGGAACGCCCTGCCGTAGACCGGCAGCCCGCGGCGTTTCTCGTACAGCCGCGCGTTGAGGCCGGCGTCCGGCTTGCCGAGCTCGGTGAGGACGTACGCGGCCATGGCGAGCGTGCCGTTCTCGCCGTCGGTCGGCATCGTTCGGCTCTGCTGGTCGATCCAGGACTTGAGCGCCCCGACGCCGCGCGCGATCGCCTCCTCGTCCACCGCGGCGCCCGCGCGCTTCGCCTCCGAGAGGCCGTAGAGCGCGAAGACCGTGAGGTGCGGGTAGGTGCCGCCGCCCGGCCACAGGCTGAAGTGGCCGTCCTCGTGCTGGTGGCGGACGACCTTCTTGAGCCCGACGTCGATGAACCGCTTGAGGCGCGGGCCCTCGAGCTCCTCGAGGCCGATGGATCCCGCGAGGTCCTTGACCTTGAGCAGGGGGACGAGGCGCGAGAGCGTCTGCTCGAGGCAGCCGTACGGGTACTCGACGAGGTACTTGAGGCTCGGACCGAGCTCGGCGAGGCCGGAGCGATCCACGACGATGTCGAGCTCGCTGTCACCGGCCACCGCGCCCTCCGGCTGCGCGGCGGAGATCTTCGCCGTGCCGTCGAGCGCGCCGCTCGACAGGACCTTCGAGTCGCGGAACACGGGCCGCTCGACCGGCATCGACACGCTGACCGCGTCGTCGAACGCGCCGAGGCGCCCGCTGAAGGAGAAGCTCGCCTTCTTGACGTCGCGGACCTTCGTCTCGAAGCGCAGTGTCCTCGATTCCCCGTCGGCGAGCGCGACCTTCTTCTCCCTCGCCGCGACGTCGCACCCGGTCGCGCGGACGGAGACCGTCGCCTCGCCCTTCGCGCCGGTCGAGTTGCGCACCTCGACGCCGACCTCGAGCGAGTCGCCGCTCGAGATGAAACGCGGCACGAGCGGGCGCAGCATGAGCGGCTTGGCGATGGTGACCCTCGAGTCGCCGGAGCCGAACTTCGCGCCCGCGTCGGCGGCCACGGCCATGATCCGGAACGCCGTCAGATCGTCGGGCGCCGTGAACTCGAAGCTCGCCTCGCCGCGCGCGTCGGTGACGAGGGCGCCCGCGAAGAACGCCGAGGAGACGAACCGGGTCCGCGGGGCGGACGAGCCGCCGCCCGAGTCGCCGCCCTCGTCCGGATCCTTGCTCCGCGGGTCGTTGAGCCGCGCGATGCGGTTCAGGTTGGCGGAGTTGTCCACGCCGAGGCCCCACGGCGCGTAGAACGCGGCCATCGGATCGGGCGTCTTGAAGGCGATCAGCTTGAGCACGCCCTCGTCGGCGACCGAGACGGCGACCTCGGTGCGCGCCGGCTTCCCGCCCGACGTGACGCGGACCTTGGCACGAACCCGCTCGCCGGGCTCGTACTTCGGCCGCTCGGTCTCGATCGCCACGGCGAGGCGCGCGTGCTCGGCCGAGACCTTGAGCTCCGCGACGCCCATCTGGAACCGCGGGCGCTCGCGATCACCCTCGCCGGTGCGCCCCTTGACCACCGCGAGCGTCGCGTAGACGTTCGGCGCGTACGCCGGGACGATGGGCACCTCGACGCCCTGCCCGACGCTCTCGAGCATCCGCACCTCCGCGTCGAGCACGCCGTTGCGCTCGACGGTGAGCAGGGCCGCCGCGCGCCCGAGCGAGCTCCTCGGCGCGAGCCGCGCGATCTCCCCCGGCGCGTACTCGGACTTCGACGCGACGACCGACATGCGGACCGACTCGTCGCCGCTCCAGAACGCCTCCCCCTTCCCGAGCACCCAGACGAGCGATGACGCCGCGATGTCGTTGCCGCGCGCGTCCTTCGCCTCGATCCGGATCGCGTACTCGCCGGGCTCGTCCGGCACGATCCGCTCGATCGCCGCCCCGGTCGCCGGGATGTCGATCGGGCGCGACCAGATCACCTCGTGGTCGGTCTTGCACTCGGGGTACGATCGCCAGGTGCCGCGGTATTCGCAGCGCTGCCGCTCGCGGACGTACTTGAGCGTCGCCTTCTGCGCGATCCGCTTGCCGTCCGGCGACACCGCGACCGCGTGCACCGCGAACGGCATCCCGACGGCCTGCACGCACTCCTCTGCGTGGAGCCCGACGTACGCGGCGGACTTGTGCGCGGTGACCGAGGTGCGCTCGGTCACCGACTCTCCGGTAGAGTCCTCGGCCGTCACCTGGATGACGTAGTCCTCGGGGCCAACGATTCCGGTCTCGCTGTCCGAGACGTCGAACGAGAACCTTCCGCGCGCGTCGGTCGTGCCGCTGCCGTCCGAGACGAAGCTGTACGACTCGTTCTCGTACCGGCCCCACCACCAGGTGCCGTATCCGTCGGCGACGTCGTCGCGGAACGTGTAGCTCGAGAGCCCCTCGAACGAGAGGTAGTGCGGCCGCCGCATCACGGACCACTGCACCCCGGCGCCGGCCACGGGCGCGCCGAAAAGGTACGACGCCTCGGCCGAGACCTTCAGGCGCTTGCCGAGCCGAGTGTGCCTCTCGGGTGTCGCGAGCTCGATCTCGTAGCTGACCTTCTTGAACTCCTCGACGTAGAAGGTCTCGTTGAAGGTCTGATCGTCGATCGTGGCGCGCACGTAGTAGTCGCCGAGGCTCGCCTCGGTCGAGAGCGGGAGATCGATCGTGAAACCGCCGAACTCGCTGAGCGGAACGGCGCGATCGAGCACTGTCTCCCCCCGGCTGTCCTCGACGTGGAGGGCGATCCGCTTGCCGTCCGGGACGCTCGGCTCGCGCATGAGCTCCACCGTGCGGATGAGCCCCTTGAGATGGACCTTCTCGCCGGGCCGGTACACGCCGCGGTCGGTCATCAGGAAGCCGCGGTAGCGCGTGCCGGCACCGCGGTAGTCCGCGTCCACGCCGAAGTTCCAGATCTGGATGCCGTTCGACCAGTTGCCGTCGACGACCGCGAGATCGCGGCCGTGCGTCACGGTGGCGACGAGGCGGCGGGAGCGCCAGGTGTCGTACTCCCCGTAGCCCTCGCCGTCCGCGTCGTCGCTGTTCGAGGCGCCGTCGTCGAGCAACTCGTCCGCGCCCGGGAAGCGGACGAGTCCGTCCGCGTCGGTCTCGCCGGTGTAGACCTGCTTGCCCTGCGGCGAGTAGACCCGGACCGTTGCGCCGGCTTGTGGCGCGCCGTCCGAGAAGCGCGTCACCCAGATGATCCCGGAGGACGAGCCGACCTTGAGGAGCACGCCGAGATCCGTGACGTTGGCGAGCACCCGCCTGCGGCCGCCGTCGCGCCACGAGTCGTCGCCGCGCTGCGTGAGCTCCTCGGAGGTGACCTCCGCGAGGTAGATCCCCCGCGCGCCGTTGCCGCCGCACATCTTCTTGAGGTCGAGATCCTTGAGCTTCCACGCGTCCACCTCGCCCGCGGCGCGGAGGCGGTTCTTCCTGTTCTTCAGCTTGAGCGCCTTCCAGTCGAGCTTCCCGTCGGAGCCCGCGTCGTACCACGGGTCGTAGTTCATCGCGCCCGTGAGCAGGCCCACGACGGCGCGCTCCGGGATCGCCGCGCAGTCGACGTCGAACTTCTTCAGGTTGCGCGTCCATACCGGGTACGCGCCGTTGCGGTTCAGCGCCTCGACGGCGAAGATCCCGGTCTCCATCTCGAGCCGCGGCCGCGCCACCCCGGTCTCGAACGCGAACCTCCGATCCGCTCCGAGCCGTTGGCCGTAGACGTCGGTCAGGTCGCCCCGGATCCGGAACGCGTACTCGGTTTCGGACGAGAGATCGACGATCGCGCGGAACTCGGTGCCGGAGGCGTCGAGCGAGCCCCGCTCGAGGCCCGGGATCGCTGGCTTCGCGACGAGGTGCTCGCGCAACGCCTCCGCGGACACAGGCGTCGCGAAGCCGATCCGGATCTCGACCTCGTCCGACCAGACGTCGTCGCCCTCGGGCGCGAAGCCGAGCACGTCGAACGCTGCGTAGGTCGCGAGATCGAGCTCGTACGGCGCGGCCATCGGCGTGTCTCCGCCGGCACCGGCGAGCCCCTCGCACGCGAAGGTGTACGACGAGCCCTGCGCGAGGGCACGCGACGGCGAGAGCGTCATCTCGGTCCCGACGAGGTCCGAGCCGGGCGCGACGACCGGCACGCGCTCCGCCCCTTCGGCGGACTCGATGACGCAGAGCATCTCGAGGTCGGCGGCCGCGACGTCTTGGTTGAACCTGAGGCCGAGCCGCGGGAGCGGCGGGAGGCTCCGGGCGTCGAAGCCGAACGCCTCGACGATCTCGAGCGGCTTGTAGACGAACGTGAACTCGGCGTCCGCGCCGTCGACGTGCGCGGCGAGCTCGCCCGAGAGCCGGACCGTGTAGGTCGTCGAGGGCGTGAGCTCCTCGGCCGGCTCGATGACGAGCGTCTGGCGATCGTCCCACATCGCGGCGAGGCGCCCGGCGGGGGTCACGGTGAAAGGCGGGCTCTCGAGGCCGACGCCGACCTCCCGCTCGCCGACCATCGGCTGGTCGAACTGGACGCGGATCGCCTGGTCCTCGCCGCCGAGCACGGCGTTCTCGGGCCACAGCGCCCGCGCGGGCACGGACTTTGGCGGCTCGGTCGCGGTGCCGCCGCAGCCCTGCGGCAACGACGCGGCGATGACGACGGTTGCGAATAAGAAAGCGCGTGCTGCGTTCGTTTTCATTTTGGACCTCTCGCGCGATCCGCGGCCCGAGGTGACCGGCGGTGCCGAAGCAAGCTTTCCAGGGTCCTAGAGCAACCGGCGTACCACATTCGGGACGAGGAGGGCTCTCGGTAAATTCCATAGAGTATTCGCGGAAATGCAGTACGGGCGGCTTTGCTCCGAAACAAGGGAGTCTACCCGTTGCAGCAGGATGCTGCTATTTGCCGTCTCCGAACGCCAGCCTCACCGCGTCGTCGACGAGCGCGGTGTCGGCCTTGTTCGGCAGGGTGACGTTCATTCCGGGCTCGGACGCCATCGCCTTCTGCGACGCGTAGATCGCGCCGTCGTTGCCAGCCCACGCCCGCCGCGCGAGCCCGTTCGAGACGTCCCACGAGAGCATCATCCGCGCCCTGCGCCCCGCGTCGGCGGAGCCGTCGAGCAGCATCCCGAACCCGCCGTTGATCACTTCGCCCCAGCCCACGCCGCCGCCGTTGTGCAGCGACACCCACGTCGCGCCGCGGAACGCGTCGCCGACGAAGTTCTGCACCGCCATGTCGGCCGTGAACTTCGAGCCGTCGCGGATGTTCGACGTCTCCCGGTACGGCGAGTCCGTCCCCGACACGTCGTGGTGATCGCGGCCGAGCACGATCGGGCCTGAGACCCGCCCGCCAGCGATCGCGTCGTTGAACGCGAGCGCGATGTCTATCCGGCCCTGCCGATCCGCGTAGAGGATCCGCGCCTTGGACCCGACGACGAGCGCGTTCTCCTTCGCCCGGCGGATCCAGCGAACGTTGTCGAGCATCTGCTGCCTCACCTCGGGCGCGGCGGTCGCGGCCGTCTTCTCGAGCACCGCGGCGGCGATCGCGTCGGTCGCGGCCAGATCCTCGTCGCGGCCCGTGCAGCACACCCACCGGAACGGGCCGAACCCGTAGTCGAAGCACATCGGCCCCATGATGTCCTCGACGTAGGACGGGTACTTGAAGGATCCGTCCTCGCGCACGACGCCCGGCGCCTTCGCGCGCCCGGCCTCGAGCAGGAACGCGTTGCCGTAGTCCCAGAAGTACATGCCGCGCGCGGCGAGCGCGTCGATCGCGGCGACGTGGCGGCGCAGCGACTCGTACACGCGCTCCCTGAACCCCGCCGGGTCGTCGACCATCATCCGGTTCGACGCCTCGAGCGTCATGCCGGCCGGGTAGTAGCCGCCGAGGAACGGGTTGTGGAGCGACGTCTGATCCGAGCCGAGCTCGACCTCCGCGCCCGCGGCCGCGAGCCGCTCCCAGAGGTCGACGACGTTGCCGAGGTAGCCGAGCGACAGGGGCCTGCGCTCCTTCCGCGCCCGCTCCACGCGCCGGAGCACCTTGTCGAGATCGGTCTCGTACTCCTCGAGCCAGCCCTGGTCGTGGCGCGTCTTGAGCGCCTTGGGGTTCACCTCCGCGACGACGCCGATCGCGCCGGCGATCACGGCGGCCTTCGGCTGCGCGCCGCTCATGCCGCCGAGCCCGGAGGTGACGAACAGCCTCCCGGCGAGATCCTCGTCCGGCGCGAGGCCGAGGTGCAGGCGCCCCGCGTTGAGCAGCGTGATCGTCGTGCCGTGCACGATCCCCTGCGGGCCGATGTACATGAAGCTGCCCGCGGTCATCTGGCCGTAGGAGGTGACGCCGAGCGCGGCGTGCACGTCGTAGTCCGCGCGCGTCGAGTGGTTCGGGATCATCATCCCGTTCGTCACCACGACCCGCGGCGCGTCCGGGTGCGAAGGGAAGAGGCCGAGCGGGTGCCCGGAGTAGAGGACGAGCGTCTGCTGATCCGTCATCTCGCTCAGGTACCGCATGGCCAGCCGGTACTGCGCCCAGTTCTGGAAGACCGCGCCGTTGCCGCCGTACGTGATGAGCTCGTAGGGGTGCTGCGCCACCGCCTTGTCGAGGTTGTTCTCGATCATGAGCATGATCGCCGCCGCCTGCGCGCACCGCGCCGGGTACTCGGAGATCGGCCGCGCCTTGATCTCGCGGTCCGGCCGCAGCCGCCGCACGTAGATCCGCCCGTCCGTCGCGAGCTCCCGCGCGAGCTCCGGGGCGAGCTCGGCGTGCATCGATTCCGGGAAGTAGCGCAGCGCGTTGGCGACGGCCTGCCGCCGCTGGCGCTCGTCGAGGACCTGCGGCCGCTTCGGCGCGCGGTTCACGCCGGGCTCCTCCGGCGGCATCGCGGGCAGCTCGTTCGGGATTCCGGCGCGGATCTCGTCGTGGAGGTTGCTCATGGCCCTTTTCGTAGGGCGCGCGAGCGAGATGAGTCAAGGGCAAAGGGACACACCGCTGCGACCGCGCTCTCGGCGGCGGACCCGCCCGCCGTCCGCCGCGTGGCGATCGCCGTCGCCCGCCGTCGCCCGCCGCCGTCCGCCGGCGTCGCCGCCGCTCACGGTGACGCGCAACTGCGAATATCCGCGTCTTTCCTGATTCCGCCGATTCGGCACACATCGTGGTTCCCGCCGCGGCGTGCAACAGGCAGCCCGACAGAGAGAGCC
>JALNZK010000146.1 GCA_023229365.1 Pseudomonadota bacterium
CAGCGACGGGGCCGATGGAGGCGGCGACGGGGGAACCGCGGGCACTGCGGGTGACGGCGTGTTGACGCTCATGGCATCACCCTCCGCTCGTCGAGACCGTCACCACAGTTGGTGGTGTCGGCCAGAACGCGCGATCCTCTTTCCATGAGAAGTGCGCGAGCCCGGCGTTCCGCTTCTGCGCGGGGCAGCCCGCCGTCGAACTGCATGATCGCGGCGCGTTCTTCGAATTCTTCCTCGGTCGCCGGAGAAGGCAGGGATTCTCCCCTCCTCGGATCTTCTTCCTTACCTCGTAGCGTCTTCTCTTCGTGTGTATCTTGCTGATCGGCTTGGATCGGTGATCGGCTCGGATCGGTCACGAAGTGCGGCTCGGGTGATCCGTGCGGATCATTCGCGACCTTGGCTTCGGGTGATCCAAGTAGATCGGTCGCCTCGTCGAGCATGTCTTGCAGAAGAGGCAGCGGCGCGGTCGCGAGATCGACACCGCCGAGACGTTCTTTCAGTTCGTCGTCTGTGACCGCCCACGTACGGAGATCCTGCACCAACGTCGCGCGCTCGGCCTTCTCTTCATCGAGAAGTTCGTCACGTCGCGCTGGCGCCTGAACGCAGTTGGGAGGGCACGTGGGGCCGCTCGTAGACCCGGTTCTATCCATAGTCGATCTCGGTTTTCCAGACGCCTTGCCGGTCTTCCGGCCGCGCTTCGGCGGTATCGGATCGTTGGCGTGAAGGTCGAACCACTCCTGCCGCAAGCGGAGCACGCGCCCGCCAATGGGCGCCGGGTGTCCGTTGGTATACTGCCCACCCGGGTCGATTTTCTCTCGACTATGGAAGCCGTCGCGGCCGAGCGCACGCTCCGCTAAGGGGTAGGAACCCTCGCCCATGTTCAGATCGCGCGCGAGGTGCGGTTGCGATTCGAAGATGGGGCGTTGCAAGTCCTTCCCTGCGAGCGTGCACAGGTGAACGGCGATCTTCTTCCAGGCCGGTGGCCACGGTTGCTTGTGGATCACGAGAGCGCGAGCTTTGGGGCTTGTCGGCAACCGAGTCACGGCCGCACCCCCAGCAGTTCGTGGAAGCTTACACCGAGAAGATCCGCGAGAAGCCGAAGCTCCCGCCCGGTCCAGGCACGTTCGCCGGAGAGCCGTGCACGCCACGTCTCGCGGCTGAAAGCGAGTGTCGAGCAGACCGCCGCGACCGAAATGTCGCATTCTACCATCCTGGCTTTGATTCGGCGCCGGAAGCCCGCGTCGCCGAGGCCCGTATTCGCGTTGTGCTTGCGTCCCATGACGGAGAACGTAGCCTCGCCCTTGACGCGGATCACGGGAATCACTGCGAAGGTTTTCGAGGCAGATCAGCGCAAAGATGACCGACGCTTCCGGCGCTGAGGCATCTCCTCGTGGATCTCACGGAGGTACTTGTCCACGAGGCGCAGCCAGTCCGCTGAGAAGCTCGCGAATTCCTCTTCGTGGCGTTGCTTGGCGTCACGGAGTCGGTGGCGGATCTCTTTGTCGGAGAGGCCCTCGGCAACAAGGAGGGACAGCATCCGATACCACGTGTTTTCTCTCTCTTGTCCCCTGACAGGCTTGGATTGCGGGTCCGGACCAAGTTCCAGATCGATCCGCAGCGGGACGCTCAGCAGAGGGACGAGCAGGCGTTCATGTACATCCCAAGAGCGAAGAGCGGGTCCGTCCAGCCACTCGACCATCGGGCCGATACTGTCAGGGATCGGGCTGGCAGCGATCTGCAATCGGAGCACAAACTGGGCGACCCATTTCGCGTCGGCGACTTCGTCATCGCGCCCTTCGAAGTATTCCGCCAAGCGTTCTGCGAGTTCTCGCGTCGCGGCGAGCATCTCGATTCGGCACTCGCACAACCTCTTCACCGCCGCCTCGGTCAGAGCAAACCTCTCGCGCAGACGACGGCGCCGGGCAGGTATCGTCTTGCTGCGCTCTCCCAGAGGGGCGCTTTTCAGAGCGTGTAGATTTTTTCGATACAGGGACAACGAGTCTTCGATGATATCCTCGATAGGCATGGGCGGAGAGTTGGCTTCAAACACACGTAGGACTTCGTTAAGCTCGCGCCCTCGCTTGGCACCGCCTTCAACCCACCGCTGATACACTTCATCGATAGCGGCCAGCTTCTTCCGCTCGTCTGCCCAACGCGACATCGTCGCATTCGCGTCTCGAATCGCGTTGTCGTCGCCTTCGCGATCAGGAGGGAGGTGTGCCCTCTGCTTTCTCGCCATCCCCGAAGCCTCCACCGAAGCCGCGCGAGGAAAGGCGACCTCGCGGGAAGCTCGGGCTTCGGGTCGAGCGCACCGACGGTGATCAACCGTCAGCCCCGCGAGGCGTGCGCCGATCCTATCACGGTCGGACCGCCACTTCTTCTACCGGCGCCGCAACCTTCAGTCCCCGTGTCTCGCGTCCGGCGGAAATCGCTTCGGGGTTCGGCGCCGTCAGGCGCTCGAGTGCGGTGATCCAGTCGTGCGTGTCGGTCAACCTGTCTCCTGTGGTCAGTCCCGATAGTGGACGCCGACCTCGAATCGCACGACCGTCGCGCCGTCATAGGGCTGCGGCATGTAGATGGAGGCGTCATCCCACCCGGCGCCGCGGCCCCACCTGATGCCCTGTCCGTAGCCCGTGGTGGACGGCCAGTCGTAGAACGTGGACACCGCGCCCTCAGGCGAAATGCGGTAGAGCGCGGTCGTGTCGAAGTTCGTGACGTAGAGGTTCCCGCATGCATCCACGCGGATCGCGTCGAGCCAATCGCCGCCGGGGATCGTGGCGAACAGCACAGGCGCCGCGATGGGGTTGAGGTCGTCGTCGAGATCGGCCACGTAAATCTGGCCCGCCTCCCCCTGCGTCGTGATGTAGAGGCGCGTGTGGTCCGGGCTGAAGTCGCAACCGCGCGCGCTGGTGCCGGAGACGAGGAGCGTATCGTCGCCGGTCTCGGGATCCACGCGATACAGGTTCATATTGTCGCCGCAGTAGACCATCCCGTCCGGCCCGGTCATGACGCCGTAGACCGTCGTGAACCACGGCACTAGGTAGGTCCAACTTCCATCCGGTGCGATCCGTACGAGTCCGTGATTGCTCGTGGCTACCACGAGGTCGCCGCCGGGTAGGTAGTCCATGCCCTGCACGCCCGACAGGCCACTCACCCAGACGTAGGCGGCGCTCGAGACGCCCGCCTTTAACAGAGGGCTGCCGCCTGAGCCCGCGCCGACGATGAGCCCGTCGGAGCCGAACGCGAGGTCGAATAAGCCCACCGGCCCCCCCAGTTCCTCGACGGCCAGCGGCGCAGATGGGAGGGCGTCGCAGTCCCAAGTGTCGCCCGCATCGGCGCCCGCGTCCTCTCCTGCGTCTATGCCCGCGTCGCCGTCCGCGTCGGTGTCGGTGTCGGTATCCGTATCGGTGTCGGTATCGGTATCCGTGTCGGTGTCGGTGTCCGTGTCGGCGTCGGTGTCGGTATCGGTGTCGGTATCGGTATCGGTGTCGGCATCGGTGTCCGTGTCGGTGTCGGTGTCCGTGTCCGTGTCCGTGTCCGTGTCGGCGTCGGTGTCGGTGTCCGTGTCCGTGTCGGAATCGCTATCGGCGTCGGAGCTCGCGTCCGGCTCTTCGTGACCCAACGACTGATCCGAGCATGCAGCAATCCACAAGAGAACACTCAGGGCTAGGACCGTTCCACAGAAGCTATGATATCGTTTCATTCCCCCTCCTTGATCAGGACCTCGCGGTGAGGTGTCGTTTATCCATCCTGAAACCATCTTCCCCGCAGGGTGCGCCTCGCTTCCCGCACCTGCCAGTCGGCCATCGTCGGCCTACAGCTCCTCGACTCCGGTGAGCTGTGAGATGCTGAACCGCTTCTGGTCGAACACGAGGGCGCCGAAAGCGTTCTTGCCCCTCACGTCGCAGGTCGTCACCCAGCACGCCTTCTTCGTCAGCACCGGGGCCGTGCAGTTCTTCACCTCGATGGAGTCGGGGTCGTGGGCGACCTGTTTGATCGCGTAGGTCACCTCCGAAATCTCGCCGTCCCAAACGCTCGGAGTCGGCGCCTCGCCGCAGACGAGGGCGTACGCAGCGGCGAGATCCTCGGCCTTCTGCGCCTTCGCCAGCTTCCGCTCCGCGGTCTTCAGCTTTCCTTCGAAAAACCGCCGCTCGCTCTTGAGGTTCAGGTCGCTCGGGATGAAGCGGCGCGTCTCCTCGCTGGCGTTCTCCAGGAACGCGATCCGGTCGAGCGCCTTCCGGTACTCCTCGATGAGCGCGGTCCATCCGTCGGAGCTGTCGGCGATCTGGTCCACGCCCCGCACGGTACCCTTCGACAAGGCGATGTCCTCGGCGGCTTCGACGACCGTCTTCGCCCGCTCGACCTTGTCGGCGAGGGACTTCACCGGCTCGAACAGCGGCGCGATCTCCGCCGGGCGCGGGTCCACCGAGCGGTACTCGGCCACCTCCTGTGTCAGCTTCGCGTTTCGCTCCACCGCGTCATCCAGGCGGCCGTTCACGAGGTGCTCCTCGATGACCCGCATGTCGCCTCGGAACCGTTCCGCGTTCGCAGCGGCCGACGACCGCAAGGCGGCGAGACGCGCGACCGAGGCCGCGGAGGCCGCGTCGGCGGCCTTGGCGTCGGCTGCCCTCTTGGCCTGATCGGCGACGACCTGAGCCGCGACGACGGCCTGCTGTTGTTCGACCGCCAAGCGCGCGGCCTCCGCTTGGTCCATGTCACGAATCCACATTCTGATTGCGACGAAGCAAGCCAAGACCAGGATCGCCGTAGCGCAGGCGGTCACCTTCGGGTTCTTGAGGACGAGACCGCTCAGACTTCGCAACCAAGGCTTCGCCGTTGCGGACAGCTTGCCGATGCCGGCGAGCACCGCTGTCGTCACGAGCAGAACGGCTAGGATCACGCCACCCGCAGGGACGAGGGCGACGAGCTGTCCGATGATGCCCGCCACGCCCAAACCAGTCAGGATCCCGAGGATCGCGATGAGGAATTTCCTTTTCCTTTCCGTCATAGCCATGCCCACACCTCCCCATGGAGCCACGGAGCGCCCGGTACTGGCTCCGGTCGCTCGCGCCACCCGTGTTCCCACCACTCCTTGGTCCGGAAGTAGATCTCGGCGCCGATGCCGAGCACGATGAGGACCGCGCCGACGGCCGGTGCGCCCGACAGCGCGGCGATCACCCCAACACCAACGACCACCCAGAGGATTTCTCGATCTGGACTTTCACGGCTGGCCCCCGCGCCGCGCCCTAAAAAAGAGGGCGGTATGAGTCGCAGGCACGCCCGAACTCACCCGCCCAATCCGCACGAACGGGGGGAGTCACCCCCCGTCGCAACGGCTACGGGGTGCGTGCCTGCTTTTTCTTGAGCTTCCCGTTTGCGCGCCCCGTCGCGGGTGACGAATCCGCCAAGCCTCTCGCGAGGCCGGAGTGAGCATCTGGTCAGCTCATCGAGAAGTATCGGCGAAGGAGACGCCGCGGTCAACGGAACGGGAGATCGCGTCGTGTGTGTCCGCGACGCAAGCCGCGGTCAGGCGCTGTCCGTGTTGTCGGTCTTGGGGGCGTCAAGCCAGATGCGCCGCAGCGCGCGGGCGAACGAGTTGTCGTAGCAGGCTGAGTGCATATCTTTGAGCATCAACGTGAGGTCGATGTTCTCGGCCAGGTCGTCGACCACGCCCGGGAGGGTCGTGCTCCCGTTCGGCATTTTCTCCTCGTTCGCGTACTTAAGAAGCGCGAGCGCCGCCTTGAGGCTCCCGGCCTGGACATGCTGCTCGATGACGTCGAGCGCCTTGGCGTTGAGGGTGCGAAGGCGTTCGCGCGTCGCCTTCCAAAGGCCAAGACGAAGCTCGTTCATCGCCGCCATGAACAGCGGGTTCCAGTTTCGCCAGCGGTTGACCGTCTCCCGCGTCACCCCCACTTGGACTGCGACCTCGGCGTCGGTTCGCCCGGTGACGATCAGCTCGATGGCGGTGGTCTGCTGCGGGGTGAGCTGTCGCGGGTGTGAAGGTTTGTGAACTTGTGTGAGGTCCGCGGACCCGACGCTATCGATCCGTACAAGTCTATCTTCCAGGACACGCGCGCCGATCCCCCCGGAGACGTCGGCGACGTCGGTTTGACCGCGCCGCCCTTTCCCGCCGATAGGGGCGGCCCGTACGTCTCGTCCGCCCCGCGGTGCCGAACCCGACCGCGCCCTTCTTCCAGTAGGGCGGGGCCTGGTCCGCTCGATTTGCGTCGAAGTAGTCATTTCGCCCTCCCGGTCCCGCGCTTCCCTTTCGAAGGGACGGCGTCATCGACGATGCCGAACTCCATCAGAAGCTCGGCAATCCCGCGGAAGATTGCGAGACGAATAACTGTCGATCTCGACACGCGCGTCGCCTTGAAGTCGCCTGCGGACCCGATTTTCGGGACCAGCTTGTCTACCTCGTCGAGCAAATCCTTGGGCAAACGCAGCGTGATCGCCTCATCGTTCTTCATCTCCTCTGCCTCCTGTTCCGCGAGCCAGGCGGAGACCCGCTCCACCCGCTTCGGATTTTCGGTCAGTAACCTGTGCAGTTCGGCAAGGTTCTCCCGGATGCGCCGTTCGCGCACCAAGTCCACGGTCACGCGGCGCCCCGGTCGAGGAGTCGCACTACAGACGTCTTGTGCCACCGGCTACCCCGACCGCGAACGCCGTCGGCGTTCAACCGCTCGACGATCCCCCGAATCGAGAGACCGTCCACGCGGAGCTGCCGCACGACCGCGATAACGGTCTGTTCGCCGTCGTCGGCGACGAGGTGGACACCGTCCTTCTCGAGCCGGAAGCCGAACGGCACCGAGCCGCCGGTCTTCTCACCGCGCGACCGCTTGACCGCGAGCGCCGCCCGCGTGCGGGCGCGGATGAGGGCGCGCTCGTACTGTGCGGCACCGTCGATGACCGTCCGCATGAACTCGTCGGCCGGACCGTCGCCGTTGCCCACACCGTCCGCGGCGACGACGTCGGCGCCGTGGCGCCGGATGACCCGTTCGATCATCGCGGCCACGACGACGTCGCGGGCGAGTCGGTCGCGCTTGGCGACGAGAAGGAGGCCGGCGCCATGCGCCTTGACCGCGGAGAGCGCCCCCAGAAGCCCAGGGCGCTTGTCCAGCTCCGCCCCGCCGGAGATGCCCTTGTCCTCGAACACGGCGACAAGAGAGGCACCTCGAGCCGCACACCACGCCTCCAGTGCCGACCGCTGCGCGACGGGTCCGAGATCCTGCGCATCGGTGCTCACCCGCAGGTATCCGATCACTTTCGTCGCGTCGCCCTTCCGTGTTCCTCGCTTCATCGTCGCCTCCGTGGCTGTACTCATTATGTAATACATAATGGTTACCTTGTCCATGCGTTTTGTACACGCTTCGAACGAAGCGTGTACAACCCACCGCGTGTCGCGATACGCCTCGCAGGCATCGGCCTCCCAAACACGTTTATGGAATGAGGGCAAAAACGTTGATCTGCATCCCCTCTACTGCGGGGTCGGGCCATCCGACTGGCACGCCTGGGATGTCCCCCACGGCAATTCTGAGATCCGTGAAGAACTTCTCCCACCCTTTACCCCAGCTTGTCTGCTGACGGAGGGAAACTGGTTTCTTCGCTGTGCAGACGACGATCACGGCGCCCGGCACTTCCGCCTGTCGGATGGTCTGGATGTCGTCCTCGATTTTCGATGTCCACTTGCCAGAGGTCCAGTCGTGGACCACGGCCAGTTCGACCCACCCATCTCCCTTCGAATTGGCGCCAATCGGTGGAACGAAAACGATATCGCATCGAGGCGGATTCTTTCTATCGACTGGGTACGGCAACTCGGTGCCGAGGCTCGGGTGCGCTTTGGGTTTGCTCCACTCACAGAAAGCTTCCCATTTGATCCAGCCCTCGAAACTGTAGCCGGTCGCCGAGATCACGGCGAGGTCTTCACGCTTTCCCTCCAAGCGGTCTCGCAGCAGGCCAACCAATTTCTGTACGTTCTCCATCATCAGTACTCCCAGCTCTCGTGCGCCGGTGGCGCAGCGTTCAACTACTCACGGACGTGGCGCCACATCGACATGGGCCTGTTCATGAGCGCCCGGCCTGGTGGTTGCGTTCGACGACGTGTATCAGTTCGTGGAGTGAACCACACCCTACTCACGGTCCAGGACGCACACAACGGACACCGCGGTAGGCGTCGACGTTGTACGGAGCCACGATACCGAGGATGAAGCTGACACCCCACGAAAGAAGGGAATCGTAGGGGGTCGACGACCAATAAAAATCGCCATCAGAACCGAAAAGTTCGTTGCACTGGTCGCTCTCGGCGCACGTGTTGCAGTAGCCATTGCTCCCGCCCAATACGTCGCTGTCGCACTCATCCAGCACGTCGACGAGGTCTTGGCGGCTCGGCAAGACCCAGTTCGAATGCCCAGCAAGGGAAAGCCCTTCGCAATAGTCGACCGCGTCCTGCCAACTGAAGCTTTCCCCCGCTTTCGGGTGTTGCCAACACAGACCAGACGTTGCATCGTAGCGCCCGCCGTCACAGTTGAGCGAATCGGTGTCCGTATCGGCATCCGTGTCTGTATCCGAGTCAGAATCTGTATCCGTGTCCGAATCCGTGTCCGAATCCGTGTCCGAATCCGAATCCGAGTCTGAGTCCGTGTCACCCGCGCAAACGCAGTCTCCCCATGCGCTACCGTCACCGAGGCACTCCTGCGCGCCATTCGAACCGTCGGTACAAACGCACGCCTGCGTTGCGCCCGCCTCACACACAGGATCGGTTCCACACGCAGAAAGCGCAAACGCTCCCACCGTGAGTTCCGCCAACAGCAGACCTCGAATCGTTTTCATCTTGTTCTCCCTACAGTGAGATGAGGAAAGAACTATGGCACGCGCACGGGAGCCCGACAAGGATAGCCATGCACGCACGCTGGGCCCTGTCGCTCCACTCGCCATCGCCTGCGCTATCCTCCCCCGCGATCCGCAAACGCGGAGCTCGGCACGGCGCTCGTCGAGCGGCACCTCGCGTGGCTCGACTCCCGCGGCGCCGCACCGGTGTGGATCGGAGTCGCAGCGGGGAACGGGGAGGCGTTGCCGCTCTACGCGCTGTTCAGCGTCAAGCCGAGGATCCACATGCTCGAGAAGTCGCGTCCATGAGCGCGCGGCCGGATTTCAGAGATGATCGGAGGCAGCCGAGGAGAGCCCAGCGGCCGTTGCCATGTACCGCTGCCGACTGCTCCGCGGCTTGTCCGACTCGGTCATGGCGAGCAACCCGGCATCGAGGAGCGGGCGGATGAACTTGTCGCGGAACTTGGTGCGGTTCGTCCACCCGAACAGCGCCATCAGTTCCGGGAGCGAGCGCGGCTCGCGCGCGAAGTCGAGAAGCCGTCTTTGGTCCCGACTTGGTCCCGACTTGGTCCCGGGCTCGGGACCAAGTTCATCGGCCGCCTTCGCCGCCTCCGGGTGCGGTGTGAACACGCAGCGCACCGCGGAGGACAGCTCTACCCACTCGGGGAGCGGGTAGCCGTTCGGACCGCACTCGTCGCGCATCCGCTGGTAGCCGCTGCCCCACTTCTCCATCAGCTCCAGCTCGCGGAGCACACGGGCGATCACCGGATTGCGGATCCGGCTCACGCCCGCCTTGAGGTCGGCGACCGTGAGGCCGAACGGCAGCGCGCCGGGGTTCTCGACGACGAGGCGGTCGTCGTACACGGCGACGCGGAGGTTCATGCCGGAGACGCTGTAGTCCGTGTGGGCGACGGCGTTGACGAGCGCCTCGCGCAGCGCGAGCGGCGGGTACTCCGGGATGTCGCGGCGCCGCAGCCCCTCGATCCGTGACGCGAGCCGCGTGTTGCGCCGGACGAACTTGTCCGCCGCGTCGATGCCCGCAAGCACCGATCCCTCGAAGTCGAGTTGGTCGAGGAACTGCCCGCCCGCGGCGCCGACGAAGCGAGCGCACCGGATCTGCGCGTCCGGGAAGTGGTGCCGCCGCGCCTCGTCGCGGCCGAACAGGAGCACGCCGCCGTTGGATGGTACGCGCGTCCGCCCATACCGGATGAGCACGCCGAGGCTTTCCAGCTTCGCCGCGTCGATCTCGTGTCCGACCGCGGCGAACGCCCGCCGGATCGCGTCCATGTCGAGGTCGTCGGCGTCGGCGCCGATGCACGGGAGGAGATCGAATGCGCGGTCGCGCGCCTCGCGCCGCAGACGGTCCAAGGTCTCGCCGTCGGCCCGGCGGTTCGTCGAGCCGAGGCGCACGTACACGCCGTGCTCCGGCCCGTCCGCCTTCACGTAGAACGGCCCCGGCCAGCGGGCCGACTGAACGACGAGGAGATCGCGCCCGCCGTGTCGCCGGATCTCGATGTCCGGGAGGAACACCGGGGCGATTCCGTCGGCAATCGCGCTCGCGAGCCGCTCCTCCTCGGCACCCGCGTCCGGCACGCCGCGCACCTTGCCGTCGTCGTCGCGTCCGATGACGAGCGCGCCGCCCGCCGTGTTCGCGAAGGCGACGAGCGTCTTGAGGATCGGCTTGAGCGAGGAGAGGTCGCGCTTGAACTCTAGCGATTTGCCCTCGGCCGCGTTGAGCATCTTCTTGAGTTCCATCCTCCGCACTGTACCGCCGCCTCCCTTCCGTGAACATCCTCCCGCGTCCGCGGCGACAAAGTATCAGCTCGTTGGGACCAAGCGGCTCTTGAATTCGTCGGTTGAGATTACACGCGCGTAGGCGACCACGGGCTCATGTAGTGCCTCGCTTGCCGCACGTAGATTCCGAAGGGCTTGATCAACAGCCTTGTAGGTGCCGCCGTCTCCGGTAACAAGAACGCGGTGCTCGACGAGGCTCAGATGCAAGCAGATCGCTGAGTCCTCCATGTCGTTGGGATCGATATTGAGCGATTCGATGTTGCCACCGGCTCGTCGAAGATACTCGATAGCGCGGGCGATCCCGTAGCCCAAATGCGTATAGGTCGCCGAAAAAACAGGCCCCTTCAGGTCCAGTTCGGCTCCGCTGGTCACCGTCGGCAGACCATCCTTGTAGTGCTCGGCAAGGCCTGATGCGGCATGTACGGCAAAACGGACGAAGTCGACCGGCGTGAACTGTTGCGTCCGCTCGTAGCCGAACTCTGCGATCATCAGCGCGCACCACTTGTTCACGTGAGCTTTGTACCGAGCTTCCTCCGCTTCGAGGAGAGCTCGAGCTCGCGCTGCCGCATTCCGGACAAGCCCAGTCTCCCCGTTCGGGTACTTCACCTCGCAGGAGTAGAACGCATCGAGCGTGGATGATGATTCGAGCGCAGGGAAGAGCTGAGGCAGGACCTGCCTGTCCTCGAAACGGGTAGAGTGGACCAAGTCGCGAGCACCGACGGCGTCTGCCTGCGCGGCGTATGGGTCGTCGAGGAGCGACAAGAGGCTGCATTTCGCGAGGTTCACCTTGTTGACCCGTGACCAGCCAGACACTTCAGCTCCGCGCCCCTTCTTGTTCTGCTCATCGAGATGGCACAGCAACTCGAAGATTGAGATCGGCGACACGGCCAGGTGCGCCCTCGATGACGCGGAGCGCAAGTCTTCGAATCGCATCGACCAAATGGAATTGGTATCTAGGACGTAAATCTCGTTTACTGAATTATCATCGCGGCGGTCATCCATCGTGGGGCCTCCCGTGCACGCGTGGCCCGAGAGTTGTCTTTTATCCAAGGGCAAGGCCTGCGTGCCGAGGCAATTATACGTCAACCGGCTATCCTCCGCAGGATCATGGCTTGACGTCGGCCCGCCTGTCGCGCGCCATCGCTGGCCATGGTCACTGGCTGCGCTACAGTGTGCCTATGAGCTTGAAGGACGTCGTCGGCTTCGGTTCCTCATTCGCAATCGGCCCGCGAGGACGTGGACTGCCTCGGCGCCGACGTTTGCATCGTACGGGCGCAAGGACTGCCGTCCCGAGGGGGATCCTGCCAGTCGTCGACGGTGACAAGCGGCGCGTTGCGACCCTCGTCTGGAACGGAACGTTGTGGCGTGGATACGGCCGATGGACGGATTGCGCGAGTGACGAAATCGCGGCGACGCTCCGGCGAGTTCGCCGGGAACGCGCGGACCTCTCCCAGGTCTCTTTCGCCGACATGTTCAGGGAATGCGGCTACACCGATGGTTGGCAGGGCTTCTCCGGCTGGCTCCAGGCGCTGTCGGCCGCGCTCCCGTCGGTCGGGTTGTACGTGGATCTCGCGAACATCGTCTGGCCGTGGGTGCCGCCGGAGGCGTGACAACCGACGGACCCCGGCTCTGGGCAACCGCCTTCCCAAGTTCCTCGTAGATCGCCCGCCTAATGGTTGGTAGCATCATCAGCGACTCACTGGGGGCAGCGGTG
>JALNZK010000147.1 GCA_023229365.1 Pseudomonadota bacterium
CTCGCACACCTCCACTCGGGAGCGCAGATCGGCGCCGAGGACGCCCTCCACGCGGCCGATGAGCACGTCGGCGTAGCGCCGCTTGAGCTCCCGGTAGGCCGGCCCTCGCTCGAGGCCGGGGCCGGTCTTCCACGCCTCGTTCTGGCCGATCCTCGCGGCCGTGTGCAGGATGAGCGTCGCCTTGCCCGGCGGCGCGAGAGTGGGGTCGAGGATCGATGGCACCATGAGGTTGATCTCGCTCGTCGCGGGATCGCCCGACGTGTGGTCGACGCGCTCGACGTCGCCCCGGGTGATGTGCACCAACTCCTCCGCGATCCCCAGCTCGGTCGCGGGCGACGCCAGGCCCAGGAAGACGCTGACGGCCGAGTCGTAGACCTCCGCGCGGTCCATCCGGCGGCGAAGGCGGAGGCCGACGGCGCTCTCCGGGAGCAGATCGCGGTAGACGGTCGTCGCGTCGCACGCCGCGATCACGTGACGGCAGCGCAGCTCTCCCTCGCCTGCGGAGCGCCCGTTCGCCGCGTAGCGCACGGCCGTGGCCCGGCCGCCCTCGACGACGATGCGCGTGGCGCGGGTCCGGCAGGCGACGATCGCTCCCGCGTCCCGGCAGACCTCGGCCAGCCAGGCGGGGATGCGCTGGCTCCCGCCCTCGGGCGGCCGCTGGAAGTCGCCGGCGTACGCCCACGCCACGGGCATGAGGCAGGCGAGGAGGCCGGATTCCGCGCGCCACATCCGGTCCAGAATCGGCCCTTTGAAGAAGCGACGGAGGCCCGCCTGGGCGGACACGCCGCCGAAGCGGAGGAAGGGCCGGCCGGCCGCGGTCATGCGCCAGAACGTGCGCAGCTTCTCAAGGAGGGTCATGGTCTGCGTGGCGCGCATGTTCGCGCCGAAGCGGCCGAACGCCTCGCCCAGGGAGCGGGCCGAGGTGAAGAAGGCGAGGAGCCCGCGCCGATCCTCCGGGAAATCCCCGAGCAGGGTCTCGAGCAGCGCGTCCGGCTCCCGGGTCAGGAGGTAGTCGAACCCGTCGCCTCGGTACCTGCGGATGCGGGTCATCTGCGGCGTCGCCGGTGCGTCGTGCCGCACGCCCTCGAAGATCCGGTGCACGAGGCCCGTCGGCCCGCACTGGTTGAGCCAGTGGACCGCCGTGTCGAACACGAAGCCGTCGCGCGAGAAGCCGGCGAGGAAGCCGCCGGGCTTGGGCGCGGCCTCGAGCACGCAGACCTCGAGCCCGGCCCGGGAGAGCAGCGCCGCCGCGACGAGCCCGCCCACGCCCGCGCCGATGACCACCGCGTCGCACGAGTGGGGGAGGCGGTCGGCGTCCGTCCCGGGGGCTTCCATCCGTCAGGGATACCAGATGTGGCGGCATCTTGGGAGGGAGCGATGGATCGGTGTGCTATGATGCGGGCGGGCGAGGAGGTAGTGGACATGACGGAAGACGAGGCGCGGGCGATCATCGAGGGCCACTCCGGCGAGGGAGGCGCGATCGTTCCGGCGCTGCAAGCGGAGCTGCCGGCGATCAAGAGCTTCTACCGGCGGTGCCTCGAGGCGGACGTCCCGGTGCTGCTCGGCCCGTGCACGGGCGGCGGCTGAAGGATCAAGGGCTCGCTCCTGGTTCGGGAGCGCGACGTCCCGAGGATCGCGGCTCTGTTGCAGGACGACTGGAAGAAGGAGCTCGAGCGCAACGGGCTCAGCTGCGCGGTGGAGCCTCCGCCGCCCGCCGGCTCGGCGCGGGACGGCGTCACCTGCCCGGCCTGCGGCACGACCGCCCCGCTCGTCGACGGCGCCTGCGCCGATTGCGGGCTCGTGCTGGGCTGAGCGCGGCGCCTAAGGCGAGGGCCGCTCGGGCACGATCCCGCACTCCTCCCGAAGGTACCGCTCTCCGCGCTCCTCCAGGTAGCTGCGGTACCGCGTCGCGACGTCGAGGAGATCGTCGTGGCCCCGCAGGAACTCGTGCCGCTTCATGTTGATGCCCTGCCAGACCCCCAGCGGGCACCGGGGCTGCATCATGAGCCGCAGATCGTACTGGTGGACCTTCCTCAGGGCGCCTTCGGGAACGACGCCCTGCTCGTACAGATCCTCGAGAGGCGTGGCGTCCGGGTGCTCCCACAACGGAACCCTCAGGCGGATCCCGTAGCGCCGCAGGAACGCTTGCGACATCCTCTGTCCGACGAGGTTCTGCTCGAACCCGTACCCGGACTGCGGGGACGTCCCGTTCGCGACCCAGCGGATGCGGTTCGCCTTGCAGTACGGGACCGTCAGGACGTCCCGCACCGAGAAGCAGGTGACGCACGACAGCGTCTCCGCGATCGCGCCGAACCTCCTTCGTTTCTCGTCACGGCCTTCGAAATGGAGCTCCTGGAAGAGCCGGTCGCTGTCGATGTGCTCCCGGACGATCCGGTCTTCTCCCAGGCGCGCGCGCAGCCAGGCGGTCGGCGTCTCGCTCCTGTCGACCCCGACCATGTTCCGGTTGACCATCGTCAGGAGGTGGAGGCGCCCGAACGTGGGCGCGAGGTTCAGCGCCGCGTACAACGAGTCCTTGCCGCCCGAGTAGTGGACCGCCAGGTCTTCCCGGGGCGCGCCGTCTTCCCGAGGGCCCGGCTCCGGATGGAACACCTCGTCGTACTCCATCTTGCCGTGCTTGCGGAAGTCCCCGTACAAGGCCCGCCCGAAGGGAAGCCTGATGACCGCGGCGACGGCCCGGTCGATGCCCCAGATGAGCCGCACCTGCTGCCTCGGCGCGAGCCGGCGGAGCGCGGGGCTCGCCACCGTCGCGATCGCCGTCGTCGCCAGGCCGTACCCGAAGTCCAGGGCGCCCGCGACGGTCGTTGTCGATTTCCTCGGTCCCATAGGGCTTCTCGAAGTACAATTCTACGCCACGGCCGGCGTCGGCACAAAGTCGGAGCGTCCGTGTCGGCGTTTCGAGGATCTCGATGGACAGAAGCCTCAAGGGAGCCCCGCCCGCGAGCGTCGCCATCCGTCGCTGCACGGACTACCGGACGATCCGCCCGGCGCTCAGGGACGTCATGGACGCCACGGGGCTCACGCAGACCCTCGCGCACCGTCGCGTCTTCCTCAAGCCGAACCTCATGAAGGGCTCCCTTCCGGAGCATCGAAACAACACGCACCCGGCGTTCGTGGGATCCCTGACGGCGGAGCTCGTGGCGCTGGGGAGCGAGGTGGTGGTCGGCGATTCGTCGGGAATCCTCGGCTTCACGGACGAGGTCTTCGACGCCTCCGGCGTTCGCTCCGCCGTGGAGCGGGCGGGCGGGCGCGTGGTGAACCTGGACGCGGGGCCGTTCGAACGGATCTCGCTGGCCGGGCGCGATCCCGCCGTCTTCTGGCTGCCGCGAATCCTCTTCGAGGTCGACGCCGTCGTCTCGGTCCCCAAGCTCAAGACCCACTCCCTGAACGTCCTGTCGCTCGCGCTCAAGAACCTCGTCGGCACCATGCCGGGCGCGACGAAGTGCGCGATGCACCTGCGCCGGCCGGGCCCCGACGCGTTCGCGGAAGGGGTCGTCGACCTGTACCGTGCGCTCGTGCAGGGAGGGGTCCGGTCGCTGACCGCGATGGTCGACGGCGTCTGGGCGCTCGCAGGGCGCGGTCCCGGGGTCGGTCCCATACCCCGCGTCCCCGGTCTCGTCGTCGGTGGGGATCCGTTTGCCGTGGACGTCGCCTGCGCCCTGGCCGTCGGGTTCGACCCCGCTTCCATCCCCACCATCCGGGCCTCTGCGGGGCGCGGCCTGGGTCCGGACCCGCGCGCGCCGGGAGAGGAGATGCTCCGCATCGTCCGCGAGGCGGTTCCCGAGCCGGGCCCCTTCGAGCGGCCGACGCGCAACTGGTCGGAGAGGACGATCTGGACGACCTTGGCTCACTACTGGGTGCGCGGCAGGATCGTGAAGCCGGTCCACGACCCGGGCAGGTGCGAGGGAGGACGGCGCTGCGTCGACGTCTGTCCGGTGCGCTGCGTGCGCAAGGGAACGCGCGGGTGGGTCATCGGCCGGGAGTGCATCGGCTGTCTGGCCTGTCACGAGGTCTGTCCCACCGGAGCCATGGGCTTGACCGTTCCCCGGCCGTTGCGGGGCCTGTTCCGAAGGCGCGCCGCCGGCCTCGACGTCGGGAAGCTGCGATGAGCGCGAGGAGAGGCGCGGGCAAGGGGCTCGGGGGGCTGCTGGTGCGGCTCGGAGGCCGGGAGCGGGATCTCATACGCGGCACGCCGCGCGCGCTCTTCGTCAACATCCCGTCGTGGCTGGACGATCGGAACCGGCACCCGGAGAACTGCGAGGCGCCGCTGGATCTCGGGTACGCGGCGGCCCTCGTCGAGCGCGACGGAACGCCGACGGCCATCCTCGACTTGGAAACGGGGCTGTTCCGCACCGAAGAGATCGTGGAGGCGATTCGCGCCGACCGTCCCGCGGTGCTGGTCATGCGCGGGATCACACCGGCGACGGGCGCCATGCTCGCCTTGGCGCGGCGGACCCGCGCCGTTTCGCCCGAGACGCTCGTCGTCGCCTGCGGCCAGCAGGCGGACGCCGTCCCAGAGGCGTTCCTGTTCGACGGATCCCCCGTGGACTCCTGCGTCGCGGGCGAGCTCGAAGAGACGGTCGCGGAGATCGTGCGCGACGTCGACGCCGCCCGTTCGGGTCGGGTTCCCGGCACGCGGCGCTTCGCCGACGGGCGCATCGTCGCCGGCGCCGACCGCGCCCTGATTGCGGACCTGGACGCGCTGCCTCGGCCGCTGCATCGGTTCTTCCTCAACCCGCACTACCGCTACCTCCACCCGATGCGCCGGGTCGGCCCGTATCGATGGGGGTTCGTGCAGGCGAAGAGGGGATGCCCCTTCTCCTGCGTCTACTGCTCGGCCTCGCTGCGGACGTCGTACGGCTCGCGGATCCGCGCGCGTTCGCCGGAGAGCGTCGTGGCCGAGATGCGGGATCTGGAGCGCCGCGGGGTGAACGTGCTCGTGTTCACGGATGATCTGTTCAACAGCAGCCGGGAAGCGGTCCTCGAGCTGTGCGAGCGCATCCGCTCGAGCGGAGTCCGGATCTCCTGGCTCGCCAAGGGGCGCGTGACGCCGGTGGATGCCGAGATGTTCGGCGCGATGCGGCGGGCGGGGTGCTCGACGTTCTGCATGGGCATCGAGAGCGGCTCCCAGCGGATCCTCGACAGCATGAAGAAGAAGACCCGCGTGGAGGAGATCGAGCGGGCGTTCCGGCTCGCCGGCGAGGCGGGGCTTCTGAAGGTCGGGTACTTCATGGTGGGCGCGCCGGGCGAGGAGGAGTCCGACTTCCAGGCGTCGCTCCGCCTGCTCGAGCGCGTCGATCCGGACATCATCCAGGTGGCCTACTTCACCTGCTACCCGGGCTCGCCGGCTTACGAGCAGCACGGGGGAAAGGAGATCGGGGACTGGAGCGAGTTCCGGCACTACGAGAACTTCGTCAACCTGAGCGCCGAGAGCGACGAGTCCGTCCGGCGGTGGCAGAAGACGCTCTATAAGCGCTTCCTCTTCCGCCCGCGCTACGTGCTGCGGTACCTCGCGATGAAACACGTGAACCTCCTCATCAACCTGCGCTCCGAGTGGTTCCTGGTCGAGCAGGCCTTGCGCTCGCTGCTCGTGAAGAACAGGGAATGACGGGGCGGGAGGAATCCGTCTGGCTGCTCGCACCGGCGGTGACGTTCGAGGCGCCGTACCCGCTGGAGCTCGCGTCGCTGGCGGCCGCGCTGCTTCGACGCGGCTTCGGGGCCTTCGGGATCGACCTCCGTGTCGAGCCGGACGGGCTCGAGAAGCGTTTGTCTCGAGGGCTCGCCCCCGGCCCGCGGGCGATCGTCGTCGAGGCCTCCATCCGCAACGTCGCAGAGGCGGTCCGCCTCGGACGGTCCATCCGCTCGCGGGGGTGGCGGCCCGTCCTCTTCACAGGGACGGCGGCGGCGATCGCGGACGGGTTCTTCCTGGCGGCGGGTGCGGCGGACGTCGAGGTGACGGGCGACGCGGAGGACGTCGTCCCGGCTCTCCTGGAACGGCTCCCGGTCCGAAAGGGCGTGCCGGGTGCGCGGTTCCCGGGCGACGGGGGCCACGCCAACCCCGCGCCGCCGCGCTTCGGTGATCTGGACGCGTTCGGATCGCCCGATCGGCACGTGTTCCCGTGGCGGGGTTACGCGACCCACGCCCTGCGCGCGGGTCATCTGCAGGCCCCGATCCTGGGGTCGCGCGGGTGCCGGCTCGAGTGCGCGTTCTGCCCGGTGCCCGAAAGGTACCGCCGTGCGTGGCGCGCCCGCTCTCCTGACGCCGTGGTCGACGAGATGACCCGCCTCCAGCGCGATCACGGCATCGACACGTTCCTGTTCGAGGACGAACAGCCGCTCCAGGACCGCGCCTGGTTCTCCTCCGTGCTGGGGGGGGTTCGCCGCCATCTTCCCCGGGCTCGGATCGAGCTCAAGAACGGGCTGCGCGGGGATCTTCTGGACGGCGAGCTGCTGCAGGAGATGGCCGCCAGCGGAGTCCGCCGGATCGCGCTCGGGGTGGAGAGCGGGAGCAACTCCGCCCGCGAGCGCCTGCGTCGCCCCCTCGACGAGGCACACCTCGCGAGCGTGATCGATCTCTGCCGCCTGCGCGGCGTGGCCGTGACCGGGTACTACCTGACGGGGCTCCCCGACGAGACGGCCCTCGAGACGCTCGCGACGCTGCGGTCGATGCGGGAACACCGCTGGAGCTACGCCCACCTCTCGGTCTTCTGCCCCTGGCGACCGCTCGGCGGGCTCGCCGCGCGACCTCGGGCGATCGCGGTCGCGGTGCGCACCGGGGCGTACCTGTCGACCTACGCGAAGCCGTCGCGCCTGCTCGATCTGGTCCGCCTGGGGGACATCGACCTCGGGAGGCCGCTCGCCGCGCCGCGACGGTTCTGGGCGTGGCTCCTGTCCGGATCGAAGGGCGGCGGCGGCTGGTGAGGGTGCACCCCCTGGACGGGGTGGGGGAGAGGGCCGGCCGCGCCCGCAGGCCCCTGGCCGCCACGCTGCTTCCCGCCGGGTGACCCCCTGGTGGGAACACGAAGCGCCTTTTTCCCGTCCAACCCGAAGCAGTCTGTTATGCTGCGAACAAGAACCGACACCGCGCCAGAACCAATGAAAGGAGCCCGACGATGAAGACCGGAAGAATCGCGCTGCTCGCGGCCCTGCCCACCGTCCTCGGCCTCTCGCTCGGCCTCGCCTCGTGCAAGGACGAGAAGAGCGACATCGAGAAGATCTGCAAGTCGATGTGCGAGGTCAGCGAGGAGTGCTGGGACGATTTCGACGAGTACGACGACATGGGCGACTGCATCGACGAGTGCAAGGAGGACGCCGAGGACAACGAGGGCGAGGAGTGCTACTCCGAGTTCAAGGACTTCTACTCCTGCTTCTTCCGGGAGATCCTCGACAACGACTGCGACGAGAGCGATGCGATGGAGGAGTGCGAGGACCAGTACGACGACATGGCGGAATGCGAGGGCGAGAACGACGACGAGTGCGCGCCCGGCTGCCCCGAGTACTGGATCGGCGACGGCGCGTGTGATGACGATTGCAACAACGCGGCGTGCGGCTGGGACGGCGGCGATTGTGAGGAAGAGTGCGCCCCGGGCTGCCCAGGGTACTGGATCGGCGACGACTACTGCGACGACGAGTGCAACAACGCGGCGTGCAGCTGGGACGGCGGCGATTGCGGCTGAAGTCACCTGCAAAACGCCTCATCAGAGTCATTGTTCAGGGGGCAGCTGAGGGTCGTGGAGGCGCTGGAGCCAGTCTCGCCGCCGCACAAGGCCGCCGGTTAGCCAATCTCGCGTCGTGTCATCTATTTGTCACTGGGCAAGAAAAAAGGCACCCACGGAAAACCGTAAGTGCCTGTTTTTCTTCAGCGGGCGATGCGCGGTTCGAACGCGCGACCTTCGGTTCCGGAGTTGAGTCCGCCGGGATCGAGGGCTTCTTGTAACCTGTTGAATAACATTGAAAAAATCAAACATGGCAAGGGCTTGCAGATCATCGCGATGTCACGGTTCGTCACCTGATATCACATGAATATCACTTCATTTCACAACCCCGTGTCAACGGCGTGTCCACGGGAAGGTTCTGGAGACGGGCAAATGCTTGGTCTCCATACCTACGGTGAGCTCTCCGGCTCGATGACGAACGGGTAGATGATCGTGGTCTTGCGCCGCGCCGCTGCTGGATCCCCGAGGGCCGCGCGCTCGTGTTGGCAAACGCGCCCCTTCGATGGCAACGCAGCGCTGGGTGGCGCGATCAAGTTGCGCGCACCACCGGGTTTTCAGATCCCCCTCACGGCGCCTTCCGGAAGACGAGGAACGACTGGTACGGGAGCAGGTCCGCGCGCTCGGCATCGAGGGCGAGCCCGGCCTTCGCCGCCAGCTCCACCATCTGGGATCGGGTGATCTTCACGGACTCGGGCGGGCCCTCGGGCAGGTTGCCCTCCTTGAACTCGACCAAGACCAATTTCGCGCCGGGCCCCATCTCGGCCGCGACCTTGCCCAGCCATGCGGCGCGATCCGGGACGTGGTGCAGCACGTCGCACACGAACACGAGGTCCGCGTCGCCGGGAATGCCCGGGTCGTCGGGCTTGATGAGCACCGCCTCCACGTTCGTGATCCCCTCCGAGGTCAGCTTGTGGTGGATGTGCCGGATCATCTCGGGCTCGATGTCCGCGGCGACGACCCGCCCTTGCGGCAGCGCCTTGGCCAGGCGGAATGTGAAGTAGCCGGAGCCAGCGCCCAGGTCGACGACGGTCTCGACGCCGGTGAGGCCGAGCGCCGCGACCACGGCGTCGGGTTTCTGCCAGACCGCACGATTCGGCCGCTCCAGGAAGGCGATGTACTTCTCGACGTCCTCGAACGGGCGCAGGTGGTTCGGGTCGATGCCCTGTTTGCGCAGCGGGCAGTCGATGGGCGGGTGCGCCGGATCGTGGACCGCCAACGCTGTCGCTTTCGACGCGGGCGGGTCGCGCTGCTCGTCGGCCCGGCACGCGGGCAGGCCCGCGATCACCGTGACCGACAGTACGAGGCAGACGTTCCGAACCACCATGTGCTCCTCCGCCGCGATCGAACGCTCTCGGGGCATCCTACGAGTTCTGGACCGGCCCGGGAAGGAGGCGACCGCCGCTGGCACCCCCATGGAGGCGAGGACTCGATCACCGGCTACCACGCGGCGCACCTCACGGACGCGATCGCCGACACCACAACGGTCAAGCTCTCGCTGTGCCGCCCGCTCGATCCCGCTGCGCGTCGACTGCGACGGCGGGAGGATCGCGGTGGTGATGCCGGTGAGGGTGTGAAGGAGCGAGCTGCTACTGGCCGCCGCGGACACAACGAACACCGAGCGCCACCGCGAGGTCGTTCGCTTTCGCGGCCGAACGTGTGGTGTCTTCCCAGTAGTCCATGGTCCACGCCCGGACAGGATCCGTGTCCTGTTCTTCGGGATCGCCCGGGTCCCAGGCCCCGATGTACGTCGTCGAAGACCAGACCCCAAAGCTCATCGCGCCCGGGAACGCGTCCAGCGAGATCCCCGGCGTTTCCTGCTGCGTGTCCGCGATGCTGAAGAGCTCCACGCGGTCTGGGAGGCGCCAATCGTCGGCGCCGCCCAAGGCGAGCGACTCGCAATACGAGAGCGCGTCGGGCCAGCTCGTCGGATCCGCCTCCCCCGCGCAGTCCGCGCCCGTCTGCCCGGCCATGCACCCCTGCCATTCGAGGCCGGTCGTTCCGTCGGTCACGATCGTCTCGCCTTCGACGGGCTCGGAGCGGGTGAATCGCGCGATCGGCTGCGGCGTGGGCTCGCCGCGCACGCACACGACACGCTTTGGGTTGCCAAAGCCGGACACGGACGACTCTCCCCACAAAAACAGTCCTTCGAAAGCGCGTTCGTAGGACTCCGTTGAATCGAGGCCCGCATACGAGGACGACCAGTAACCGGAAAAGGTGATGAAATCGAAAATGGTTTCGTCGACCGCAGGATCCGCCCGCCCGAGGCCCATGATGCTCGTGAGCTCGAAAATGTCCGGAAGGCGCCAGTCGTCGAAGCCGGCCCATAACAGGGAGTCGCAGAAGGTGAGCGCAGCGTTCCACTGGATGTTAACGTCGGAAGAGGGCGCCGCCTGCCAGATGATCCCGGTCACGTTGTCGATCGCGATCGGCTCGCCCGAAACCTCTTCGGTGCGCGTGAACCGGTTCGTCGCGACGTGGGACACGTCCCAGCCGTACTGGGCATCCTGACCGCAGTATGGAGCATCCGCGCATACTGCATCTCCGGCCGTGCCCGGGCACTCCATCGAATCGAGCGTGCCGCCGTAGCACAGCGCCTGCCCGGTGTCGGGCAGCGGGAAATGCGGGCCGGGCGGGTTGCACTCGAACGAGCCGCACCCCGGCGAACGGCAATACCCGTCGATGCAGATGTCGTAGGAGCGGTCCGGCTCGGTGATGATTTCACACGGGCTGAAGTTCAGCATGTCGGCACACTGGGTGTCTGTATCGGAATCGGTGTCCGTGTCGCCGTCCGTGTCGCTGTCCACGTCCGTATCGGTGTCCGGTCCCGCGTCAACGTCGTTGCTACTGCCACCGTCGCCGCACCCGGCAGTGAGACCGATCGCGACGAGCCCCATGATCCAGGTCGACCACCGCATCTCACACCTCCTCGCCTTGTAGCTGCTCCTCGAGCGTAAGCCGATCCGCTTCGACGCACAACCACGCCGCCCGCGCGCCTCGTCGGCGTCCGCGCCCCAGTACCAACATCAAGAAGTAGAAAGACGACGAATAAAAAGTGCATGGGGCGGAGCTCCGCTCGTCCCCTGCCGTCGTCCTCTCAGCCTTCGCCCTTGCGGTGCTGCACCTCGCAGTCGTCGAACCAACAGCAGTCGGTGTAGCGGCAGCTCCCGTCGTTGGCGCCGAAGCAAGGCGCGTTGCCCTCGGCGCGCTGGATCTCCAGGATGATCTCCCGCCGCGGCTTCCTGCCCGGCTGGATGCCCAGCGCCATCGCCCTCTTCTTCAGCTCGCTCGCGTTCATGGGTCCACCCCCCTCAGCTGCTTCACCAGCACCTAAAGAGTGAAACGGATCGGGCCGTATAGAGTTAATGGGAGCAGATGGGGCATTCTCGGCAGGCCTTGCGAACAGGAGACCGATGACACACGAGCGACAGCATTTTCGCCGGGACTGGGCCTGCGACGTTGAAGTCGAGTGGGCGGGCGCGGTGCATCCGGCGCGGGCACGGAACATCAGCCTGGGCGGGCTCTACGTGGACATGGCGGACCCGCCACCCGTGGGCCAGCGGGTGCTGATCCACGCCCGGCTCCCGGGCATCCCGGACGCGTGCATCCTGCCCTCCGTCGTCCGCTGGTCACAGCCCGGCGACGGCTTCGGCGCCCAGTTCGAGAGCTTGCGCGCGGTCGAGGTCTGGGCGCTGAACCGGCTGCTGCGGAGCCTCGCGCCCGCGGAGTGATCCCGCTCGATCTCCACCATGCGAAACGCGGTCGTGATCGGCACGGATGCCTTCACCATGGCCCAGACCGGGTACACCTTCTCGTCGGCCTGCGCGATCACCCTCTCGATCGCGGCGGGATCGAGTCCCGCGCCCCGGAAGACGAATTCCATCTCGATGGAGGTGAACACATCCCCCCGGCGTACGTGGCGTGGACGGTCATCGCGGACGGCATGGCTCCACCTCCTGCTTTTCCGAGGGGGACTCTATCGCCGTGCATCGAGATGGGCGCCGGGAAAAGCGGGGGCGCGATCGAAACCCGCACGTTCCGATCATCATCAACAGATCGGGGACGTCAGCGTTGTCGAGCGCGGGCTGCGAGGGGTGGGGATGGAGGCAGGCGCGTCGGGATCACGCTGAAGTGCTGCCTACAAATATAGATAATGAAGAAAGAGCTGGCCTGGGTCTGAGCAGCGAACCGGGGGCGACCCCAATTTTCCGTCTTACTTGCTCTATTCTATCTGCATTGGATGCCTCGTCTCTTTTTTTATCCTCGGTGACGATTCTTCTTGTGCTGATCTTCTCGACTGCGGACACTTAAACGATACACGCGACTTCATCGTCGCGGCGTTTCTGGGGGAATGCTCGATGAACAACCGGCAGACAACGACGCTCGCGAAGACAATGTCTCGTCAATGGTTGCTTTGTGGCTTGGCGCGGACGTTGCGCAGGAAGAAGTCGGGGGGCCTAATCGCCGCGGAGTGTCGGTGTAAGTTGTTCGTGTAGACGATCTTCGAAAAGCGCGGCGTTTCGATCGCGGCCAGCGCGATCGTTTTCATGGAAAAGCGGATCGGTGCGAAGCCGCGTAGAGGCGCGGCG
>JALNZK010000148.1 GCA_023229365.1 Pseudomonadota bacterium
CCTCTTCGACGTGCTCCCCCTGCCGCCATCGAGCTTCGCCTTCCCGGGTCCGAGACCCGCGCCAGAACCTCCGGCCAACGATCCACCGGACATTTAGCCTTCACCCCAGGTCAGGAGATCTGGATTCAGATCCGGAGCCGGGCAGCCAGAACGGAGGATGATCGCTGTGAGCGAAACAGATTTGAAACGCTCGAGTGAGCGGTGGAACAATGTCATTCTTTCGGTCCGAGGTCGGAAGGTCATCATCGATGCCGACCTCGCAAGGTTGTACGGCATGACGACCGCTGCGTTGAACCAGGCGGTCCGGCGGAACGCGGGTCGGTTCCCGGAGGACTTCGCGTTTCGATTGACGGCCGCCGAGAGATCCGAGGTGATCACGAATTGTGATCACCTCGAGAAGATCAAGTATTCCAGAATGTTACCGCTGGTTTTCACAGAGCACGGTGCCGTGATGGCCGCCAGTGTCCTCAACAGCGAGGACGCGGTTCGAACGAGCGTGCTCGTCGTACGCGCCTTCGTCGCCATGCGCAGAGCCGCTTCGAACGGGTTCGAAATCGGAGCGAAGCTCAACGAGCTCGAGCATCGCGTCGACGAGCACGATGCCGAGCTGGAGGCGATCGTGAGGGAGATCAAGAACCTGATCCTCGATTCCAAGCCTGCGGCGAAGAGGATCGGCTTTAGGCGTGGTGGCGAAGACGATTGACTACTCGATGTACCCGAGCCCCCGCAGCTTCTCCTGCAGCGCCTCGTTCATCCGCGACGGGATCGGCGCGTCGGAGTGCTTCCAGCCCTTGGAGAGCGCCTTCACCCTCCGGATCGGGTGCCCCTCGAGGAACTCCTTCGAAATCGCCTGCTCGAGGACGCGGCCGGGCATCTCCTCGCCGACCGGCGCGCCGAGCAGCGCGAGCACCGTCGGCGTGATGTCGAGGACGGACGCGCCGCCGAGATCGGCGCCCGGGACGACGTCCTTCCCGGCGATCGCGATCACGCCGGGCGGCGCCCGGTCGTGCGTGCCGCTGCACACGCGCGCGAAGTGATCCTTGGACTTCGGGTCGTACGCGGCGTTCGCGACGTGCCCGTGGTCCGAGACGACGATCACCGTCGCCGTGTCGAGCGGGTAGAGCGCGAGCAGCCGCCCGAGCGCCTCGTCCATGTAGATGTAGTAGTTGCGGATGACGTCCTCGTACCGCGCCACGTCCGCGGCCGGCACGTCCCGGAACTTCTCCGGCGCCATGTACTTCCAGAAGTGGTGCTCCGCGGCGTCCAGGCCGTTCAGGTAGATCGCCGCAAACGTCGGCCGACGCTTCTCGAGCGCGCGCACGCCCGCCTCGAGGAAGCTCGCGTCGATGAGGTACGCGAACTTGAACACCGACAGGATGTCCTCGTCGTCGACGTTCTTCTCGTCGAGGAGATCGGCCCGCCCCTCCGGGAGCTCGAAGAAGCGGGCGAGCTGCTCGCGCGTGATCGAGGTCGGGAGGGCGAGCTCGCCTCCGATCTCGGCGCCGAGCTCTTTAGGCCACACGGCGCGGGGATCGGCCGCGGCCTTCTCGCCCGCCGAGACGTCGAGATCGAGCGCGAGCATGTAGTTGTCGCGGCGCATGTCGTTCGCCTGATCCGAGACGACGAAGCCGTTCACCTCCTCGGCGGGGTAGGTCGCCCACCAGCCTATGACCCCGACGGTCGTCCCCTGGTCCGAGAGGTGGTTCCACAGCGCCTTCACGCGCCGCATGTTGCTCGAGACGATCGCCGTCTTCCCGGTGCCGGGCACCGGCGCCGCGAAGGAGCGGATGCCGTGCACCCCCGGGAGGACGCCGGTCGCGATCGTGGTCCAGATGAGCGGGGAGAGCGTCGGCTCGTACGTCTTGAGGGGCGCACGCGCGCCGCTCTCGAGGAGCTTCGCGAGGTTGGGCAGCGCGCCGTCCTGCAGCAGCGGATCGATGAGATCCCACGTCGCGCCGTCGATCCCGACGAGCAGGAGCGGCCGGGTCACGGGCGCGGGCGGCGGTGGTACCGGCTTCGCGGCGGCGGCCTTCTTCTCCGGCGGCTTCGCGGCGTCATCCGCGCCGCACGCCGCGGCGAGGGAGAGCAGGAGGACGATCGCGAGAGCGCGCGTCATGGGGGTGTTGTAGCACGCCGGCGGGGCGGGGGCGCCTCGAAATCCGGCCTTCGAGCTATTGATGTTGTTGATGCGCGCCTCCTCCAGGTTGTGGTATAGTCTAAACGAATTCGTAGTACGGGGGTCTGTCGGCTCGCAGGGGGTCCTGAAAGCGTTTGAATTTCACGCATCGAGGAGGATGTCATGAGAACGACTCGCTTTTTCTTTGTGGCATTGTTCACGTATCTTTTTGGATTGAGTTCCGCCAATGCTGATAGCAGTCTCTGGTATCAATTTGCGTGTTTTAGAAGTGGGGTATCACCTACGTATAGTATGCAGATGAATTCCGAGCTTACTACCACTACCATTTTTGAGTCATCTTATCAATTGTGCGACAAAGTATGTGTTTACATTCAGGACAAGGATGGTGATGCGACCGATGAAACCGATGGCTTCTATGATATTTCATTACGTCGATACTCAGGAGACCTGGATTCTGACAGTGGGAGTTGGTCGCAATTAAGTAACTACTCTGATCCGGATGACATTGATTTCGTATCAGATTCTGATTTTACCTCATATTGCTGGGAAGATTGGTCGGATGGATATTCATTGGTCTATTACAATTCCACAACTGAGGAAGTCCGGAAAACTGTTTTTTTCTTTACCGATGAGGGTGATATTGTAAGACAATTTGCGGTGGTTTCCTACATGACTTTTAATGACATGTGGCCTTGATTGCAGCGATGAAATACCCGTCTTAGTGACGCTCTACATTGTTCGCATGTTTCCGGATGGAATAGTGGGGTTATTGATGAGGAAAGAAGAGGCAGGGACAATGGAGAATACTAATAGTGTTTTCAGAGCACTGGCAGTTGCGGTAGTTGCATGTACCGTTTCGACTTCATGCTGGGACAGCCATGGAAAAAAAACGACGAGCAGAATCGACACGGACACCGACACAGATTCGGATTCCGACATCGACACTGACGTCGATTCCGATTCGGATTCCGACACCGACGTCGATATTGATACTGATACCGACACGGACGTGGACACAGACTCCGATGCGGACACGGACACGAGCTCCGACACCGACACGGACGACACCGACCCACCCACGGACACGGAGTGCTATTGGGGAGACTTCTTGGTTGCAGACGCGGCCGACGTGGAGGAGCTAGAGCCGTACCTCTGCCTCACGGGCGGTGATCTGACCATCACCGCATCGATGCTGGCGAGCGTGGATCTGCCGAACCTTCAATGGGTCGGTGAGGATCTCATTGTCGAGGAGAACACCGTACTGACGAGCATGGAAGGCCTGAGCGCCCTGCACGACGTGGCGGGTTCCCTGGTCATCGGCGGAAACGCGAGCTTGACGAGCCTCGCTGGGCTCAGCGCCCTCGAATCTGTAGGCGGGGAGTTGATCATCGACGGCAATGCCGCTCTGACGAGCTTGGGCATGGGCTCCCTGCACTCGACATTCGGGAGCTTCAGTGTCGAATTCAACCCCGTCCTGACGAATGCCAACGTGCCCAGCCTCACGTCGGTCGGGGGGAACGCGGAGATCTTCGACAACGACGCCCTAGCAACCCTGGACGGCCTCACCGCCCTCACGTTCGTGGGCGGAAACCTATACGTCTCGGAAAACGACCAACTGATGAGTCTCAGTGGGCTCGGCAACCTCACGGATGTCGGCGACTACCTGTTCATCCAGGGAAACGACTCGCTCTCGAGCCTGGCTCTGGATGATCTCGCGAACTGCCCGAACCTGACCATCATCTCCAATCCGAACCTACCCCAGTGCGAGGCATGCGATCTGGTCGAACAGCTCCTCGAGCCTCCGTTGAGCTTCAACTTCTCGGAGAACGAGCCGGACACCTGCTCCGATGACTGCGCCTGAGGGACGAGTGTGAAGGACTGGTCGGGTAACTCGTTGAGCTAGTTTTAATTTTCCGGAAATGGTACCATGGTACCAATGGCGAAGCCGACCATCTGTTCCGGAAAGTTCCTGCTGCGCGTCGGACCCGATCTGCACGCGCGGCTCGCGGCCGAGGCGAAGGCCGCCGGGCGGTCGCTCAACGCGCACTGCGTGCGGCTCCTGTCCGGCGCAGCGCCGGGCGACAGGCTGGCCGCGCTCGGGCTCGACAAGGCGCTGCTCGACGCGCTGCTCGCCGCGTTCCCGGTCCGGCCGATCGCGGTCGTGCTGTTCGGCTCGTGCGCCCGCGGCGCCGACACCGCGGCGTCCGACGTCGACCTGCTGATCGTGCTGCCGCCGGGCACCCGGATCTCGCGCGACCTGTACCGCGACGCGGATCGGGTGCTCGACTCGGCGGCGTGCGCGCGGGAGCCGAGCCCGCACGTCGTCGCGCTGCCCGACGACGCGGCTGAGGCCGGCAGCCTCTGGCTCGAGGCGGCGATGGACGGCGCGGTGCTCGTCGACGAGGACGGCCGAACGAGCGCCCTGCTCGGCCGGCTGCGCGACGCGGTGGCGGGCGGCGACGTCCGCCGGAGGTTCGTCCACGGCCACCCGTATTGGGTGCGCGACTAGGGAGGGGAGATGCGGAACGACGCGCTGGTGAAGGACTACGTCGCGCGGGCGAAGGCGCGGCTCAAGGCGCTCGCCGTGCTCGAGGCCGAGGGCTCCCACGCGGACGTCGTGCGCGAGTCCCAGGAGGTCGTCGAGCTCGCGCTCAAGGCGCTCCTGCGCGCCGCGCGGATCGAGGTGCCGCGCGTCCACGACGTGAGCCCGCTCCTCGTCGAGCACGCGGAGCGGCTGCCGGAAGCGGCGCGGCTGCACCTCGACGAGCTGGTTGCCGCCTCGCGGAGCCTGCGCCGGGATCGGGAACTCGCGTTCTACGGCAGCGAGGATCTGACGCCGTCCGAGTTCTACGGCCCGGCCGACTCTGCCGAGGCGCGCCGGCTCGCGGGGCGCGTGGTCGAGGTCGTCGCCTCAGCCGTGTGAGGCGGTGGACCGCGCCCGGGACGACTCCTCGGGGACCGGAGTCGGCAGCGGCTGCCCCCACCGGTTGCGGTGCACGCGGCCCTCGAGCGAGACCTCCTTGGGCTCGAGGCGTCGCGCCGGGTAGCCGACGAGCACGAACGAGACCGGCACGACATCAGCGGGCAGCTCGAGCAGCTGCCTGAAGCGGAGCACGCGGTTGCGGATCGGGTAGATCCCGGTCCAGACGGCGCCGAGCCCGAGCGCGTGCGCGGCCAGCAGCAGGTTCTGCGTGAGCGCGGCGCAGTCCTGGACCCAGAACCCGGACACCCGCTCTCGCTCCGGAACGCCGCACACCGCGATGCCGAGCGGCGCCGTCCCCGCCATCTCGACGCTCGAGTGGGAGCGGCCGATCCGGTCCAGCGTCCCGCGGTCGTCCACGACGACGAGCTGCCACGGCTCCGCGCCGCCCGCGGACGGGGAGTGGGCGGCCGCGTCGATCAGCCGATCGACGAGCTCTATCGGGATCGGCTTGTCCAGGAAGGAGCGCGCGCTCCGCCGTTCGATGATTGTCTGCAAGGCGTCCATGGTGAGGAAATCTAAGGTCTCGCCGCGCCCTGTCAAAGGCCCGGGCCAAAATAATAAAAAAAGGTACACTTTTTCGGGACGCGCCCCAAAGCTCCTCGCGCTTCAGGTTTGCCCGCATCGCGTCTATACTCCCCGGCGATGGACGAGGCGGTCGCGAGCGGCGGGAGGCGCGGGCTCCGGGGGATCCTCTCGGGCGCCCTCCGGCGATCCGCGTTCTGGCTGTGCCTCGCGGCGCTCCTCGCGCTCCAGCTCGCGCTGACGGCGTACTTCCTCAAGCCGGCGCTGATCTTCGACGGCGAGCCGATCTCCTGGCTCGACTACGACACGCACATCGAGCAGACCTGGCGCGCCGTCGAGGCGTTCGGCAGGTGGGGGAAGAGCTGGCTGTACGATCCGTACCTGCTCGCGGGCTACCCGAACGGCGCCATCTTCGACGCGGACAACAAGGGCTGGGAGCTGTGGACGTACGCGCTCACCTCGCTCGGGCTGTCGCGGGCGGTCGCGTTCGACCTGTTCATCCTGCTCGTCCACCTCCTCGCGCCGTGGGCGCTCTTCGCCGCGGCCAAGGCGTTCGGGTTCGACAGGTGGGTCGCATTGACCGCCGGGTTCCTCGGCCTCGGCCTGTGGTTCTTCGACGCGTTCCCGCGGTGGTGCTGGTGGATCGGCATGATCTCGTGGGGCGGGGCGGCGCTGCTCGCGACGCTCGCGATCGCGCTGATGTACAGGTTCCTGCGCGACGGCCGGCCGATCCACGCCGTCATCGGCGGGATCGTGCTCGCCGTCGGCCACCTCATCCACCCGTACATCTTCGTCGTCGTCGCGCTCCCGATGCTGGCGATGTACGTCAAGGGGTTCAGGCGGCTCTCCGCCGCGCGGCACGTCGGGGTCCTCTCGATCGCGGCCGTGACGATCGCGGCGAACGCGTGGTGGCTCGTCGTGGCGTTCCGCTTCTGGGAGTACATCCGCGACTCGGGCTACTGCTTCCAGAGCGGCCTCGGGTACCTGCTCACGGACTACTTCGGCCTGATCGGCTCCGATCCGCTCGTCTCGGGCGTCCTCTCCAACCGCACGGCGTTCCGGTTCCTCAGCCTCGCGTGCGCGCTCGCCGCGCTGTTCGTCTGGCGGCGGCGCCGCGACGACCGGTTCATGCCGCTCGGGCTCGGGATCGTCGTCGCGTTCGCCGTGACCTACCTCGGGAGCGCCCTCTGGCTGACCAGGCAGATCCAGCCGCACAGGTTCGTGCTGCCCGCCATGTTCCTCACGGTGGTCCCGGCGGCGGCGTTCATCGTCGAGACGGCGCGCTCCGGCGCGTTCCACAAGCTCCCACGGCTCGCCTGGGCGGCGCTCGGGATCGTCCTGCTCGTCTCCGTCCCGGCGCTCGCGCGCGACGTGCTCTACTACTTCCCGGCGCAGCTCCCGTCGCTTTCGCCGCTCCACGAGGTGATGCCGGTGCTGACCGGCCACTACAAGAACACGCCGATCCCCGGGGCCGGCGCGCACAAGCAGATGGAGCTGCGCCACAGATCGCACTTCGAGGACATGGACGGCCTCGCGCGATTCCTCAACGAGCAGGACGACGGCCAGGGGCGCGTCCTCGTCGAGTGGCACGTGCTCGCCGAGCACCTCGCGTGGCGCACGCGGACGCAGATCCTCGGCGGGTTCGCGCGCAACGAGCAGCACACCTCTGCGAACCTGTTCTACCGCGATCCGGAGGGCCTCCTCCCGAAGGCGGAGCTCGCGCGGTACTTCGAGGACTACGCCGTGAAGTGGGTGATCCTCACGTACGACCGCCGGATCGAGGCTCGCCGCGACATCCTCGAGCCGGTCGGCGGGATCCCTCCGTTCGACGAGAACGGCCGCCCCCGGCACCGCGTGTACCGGACGAGGATCGACCCGAGCTACTTCGCCGAGAACGACGGCCGCGTGGCCGTCGACTACAACGAGATCGCGGTCTTCGGGACGGATCCGGACGCCGACGTCGTGCTCCGGTTCCACTACCTCGACGCGCTCGTTTGCGAGCCCGGCTGTTCGCTCGCGAAGGAGCCGCTCGAGAGGGATCCGGTGGGGTTCATCCGCGTGCCGGCGCCGCACCCCTCCGACTTCCGGCTCGTGAACCGCTACGGGGAGGTGCCATGACCTCCGGAGAGAGGATCCGCGCGGCGCTCGTCGCGGCCGCCTTTGCCGTCGTGGCGCTCGTCCCCGAGCACGCCGGCGCGTCCGAGTGGCAGGGGCTCTTCGGCGTCGAGGTCGGCGGCGGCTACTCGATCGCGTCACCCAGCAAAGCCGCGGTGCCGAGCTCGCTGAACGGCGGAGCGCTCCGGGCGCGGCTCACCTACGGCCTCACCGACGCGTTCGGCCTGGCGATCACGGGCCAGCTCGCCTGGTTCGAGCACCGCAGGCCGGTCTCCGCGCTCGAGTACGAGGACGAGACCGGCGCGCTCGTCTCCGCGCTCGGCTACGGCGACGAGATCGCGCGGACGCGGCTCCAGGATCTCGGCGGGTCGATCATCTACGCGGTGGACGTGCTGCGCGTCGTGCCGTTCCTGGCCGCCGGGATCGCGTCGATGCGCGCCGTGGAGGAGTGCGCGGGCGAGGAGCGCGTGGAGCACGACGTCGTGCTGCGGTTCGAGATCGGCGCCGACTTCCTGGCGCTCGACTGGTTCAGGATCGGGGCGTCGGCGGTGTTCGACATGTTCCTCACGCAGCGCGCGGACTTCACGGCGCAGACGACGATCCTGATCCGCGCGGCGGTGGTCTTCGACTTGGTCGGGGAAGAACCCGAGGAGGAGCGGCGATGACGGCGCGGCGGACGATCCTCGCGGCCGGCGCCGGGCTCCTCCCGCTGGTCGCGCTCGGCTGCAGCGGCCCCGCGTTCGAGCACCCCCTGCCGTCGAGCCCGCTGCTCGCGGCCGAATGGCCGGCGATGTTCGAGGGGGGCGGCGAGGAAGGCGTCGAGGACGGCGGCGCCGGCGCCGGAGCCGGAGCCGGAGGAGAAGGCGTGCGCGCCCGGATGATCGAGGCCGCCAGGAACCTCCTGGACGACACGGCGGATCGGCCCGACTACGGCTACGGCGCGCGGGATCTCGACGAGATCCTCGCGAAGGTCATGCCCGATATCTCGTGGGACGCGTCGAGCGGCCTCGACGATCTCGTCAAGCTCGCGCGCGAGCGCGGCGCCTACCGCACCGACGCCGAGCCGGCGGCCGGCGACGTGGTGCTGTTCCACAACCAGGTCGACCTCGACGCGAACGGCGAGGCCGACGACTGGCTCACGGGGTGCGCCGTCGTGATCGAGGCGGACGGCCCGAGGTTCAAGGCGGTCACGCGGACCGGGCACGCTCCACGAGAGATCGCGGCCTGGCCGGACGGGCCCTCGGCCGCGCGGGTCGGCGGGGAGAAGGCGAACAGCTACGTCAAGATCCCGACCAGGGCCGACCCGAAGGACGCCGAGTACCTCGCCTCCGACCTCTACGCCGGGTACATCGACGTCGAGGCGCTCGAGGCGCAGGCGCCCGATCGGTGAGGATCCCCGTGGCCAAGGTGCGCATCGACAGGCTGGTCGCGCTAAGGGGGCTCGCCCCGTCGCGGGAGCGGGCCCAGGCGCTGATCATGGCCGGCGCCGTGCTCGTGGACGGCAGGCCGGTCGACAAGGCGGGCGCGCTCGTGGACGACGGCGCCAGCGTCGAGGTGCGCGGCGACGACAACCCGTACGTCTCGCGCGGCGGGCTGAAGCTCGAGGGGGCGCTCGACGATCTCGGCGTCGCGGTCGAGGGCAGGGTCGTCCTCGACGTCGGCGCGTCGACGGGCGGCTTCACCGACTGCTGCCTGAAGCGGGGGGCGCGGCGCGTCTTCGCCGTCGACGTCGGCACGAACCAGCTCGACTACTCGCTGCGCCGGGATCCGCGCGTCCTCTGCCTCGAGAAGACGAACGCCCGGGCGATCGCGCCGTCGCTGTTCCCGGAGCGCGCCTCGCTCGCCGTGATCGACGTCTCCTTCATCTCGCTGACGCTGATCCTCGGCCCGACGCTCGCGTGCCTCGAGGAGGGCGGCGAGATCCTCGCCATGGTGAAGCCGCAGTTCGAGGCCGGGCGCGACAAGGTCGGCAAGGGCGGCGTGGTCCGTGACGAGGCGGTGCGCGAGGAGGCGATCGCGAAGGTCGCGGCGCACGCGGCGGGGCTCGGGCTCGAGTGCGCGGGGAGGGCCGACTCCCGGCTCCTCGGCCCCAAGGGGAACCGCGAGACGTTCCTCCGCCTCGTCCGCAGGCGATCCGGGACGGGCGCCGCGGGCCCCGGGAGCTCCGCGTGAGGGTGCGCATCTCGGAGGAGCTGCGGCCGAAGCTCCGCGTGGGCGTGCTGCGCCTCGAGGGGATCGAGGCCCCGCGCGACGGCGGCGACGCCCTGTGGAACGAGATCCTCGCGCGCTGCGCCGAGCTCGCGGCGCGGTACGGCGGCACGTCGATCGGCGACATCCCGGGCGTGCAGGAGTCGCGGCGCCTGTACCGCTCGATCGGGCTCGACCCGACGAAGACGCGGCCGTCCTCCGAGGCGCTCCTGCGGCGTGCGGTCAAGGAGCGCGGGCTCTACAGGATCCACCCGCTCGTCGATCTCGTAAACCTCGTGAGCCTCGAGGAGCTCCTCTCCGTCGGGCTCTACAACGAGGCCAGGATCGACGGCGACGTCGTCACGGTGCGGATCGGCGCGGACGGCTGGCGCTTCGAGGGGATCCGCCGCGGCGAGATCCACGTGGGCGGCCGGTTGTGCGTCGCGGACGCGTCGGGCCCGTTCGGCTCGCCGACCGCGGACTCGCGGCGCACCTCGATCGAGGGCGAGGTCGCGCGCGCCCTCGCGGTGTTCTTCCAGCCGCTCGACGGCTCTGCGGCGGCGCTCGGCGCCGCGCTCGAAAGGGCGGAGGCGCTGGCGGCGGTCCACCTCGGCGCGCGCACGGCCGCGAAGGAGATCGTCGAGGGAAGGGCGGCCGGCGCATGCTGATCGCGGGGATCGACGAGAACGGGCTCGGCCCGCTGCTCGGCCCGCTGGTCGTCACCGGCGCCGCGTTCCAGGCGGCCGCCTACGACCGGGAGCTGTTCTTCTCGCTCGCCGGCCCCGATCTCCCGGCCGCGGACTCCAAGGTGATCTTCTCGCCGCGGCGCGCCGCCGACGCCGAGGACGCGGTGCTGCGCTGGCTCGAGCTGTTCGGGCAGGGCGCGCGGGACACCGCGGCGCTCGCGGAGCGGCTCGTCGCCCCGGCGCCGTACCCCGCCCCATGCCCGGCCGAGATCCCCGGGATCTGCGGCGGGGAGCCGCTCCCGCTCCCGCGAAGCGTGGCGCCGGGATCGAAGGGGCTCGCCCCCGAGGTGCGGGAGAGGTTCTCGAAGGCCGGAGTCGCCCCCTCGTCCGCGGCATCCCACGTCCTGTGCGCCGGGGCGTTCAACCGTGCCCTCGAGGCGCACGGCATGAACAAGCTGCGGCTCGACTTCGCCCTGATGATGAGCGTCGCGCGGCGCCTGTGCGCGGGCGCGGGAGGCGACGCCCTCGTCTTGTGCGGCAAGGTCGGCGGCACCGCGTCGTACGGCCGTTGGCTCGAGGAGGAGGGGCTCGAGGTCGCCGCGGTCGTTTGCGAGGGGCGCGACGAGAGCGTGTACGACGTGCGCGGTCTGGGGAGGCTCCGCTTCCTCCGGGACGGCGACGCGGCGCACCTGCCGATCGCGGTGGCGTCGATGGTGGGCAAGTACCTCCGCGAGCTCGCCATGGAGCGGCTGAACCGCGCGCTCGGCCGCGAGGGGCAGGAGAGGGTGAGCGGCTACCGCGACGGGAGGACGGCGCGGTTCGTCGCCGAGACCGCGGGAGGGCGCGCCGCGGCCGGGATTGCGGACGGCTGCTTCCTGCGCCGCGCGTGAGCGAGTTTTCCGCGTCGACGAGCTTGACAGCCCAGCGCCGTTTGGCTAAATACCCTCGGTTCGTTCGGGGATCGTATAACGGCAGTACGACGGGTTCTGGCCCCGTTAATCCAGGTTCGAATCCTGGTCCCCGAACCAGTTTGGCCCCGTCGTCTAGTGGCCTAGGACGTTGGCCTCTCACGCCGAAAACAGGGGTTCAAATCCCCTCGGGGTCACCAGGGGCAGCCGGGAGATCGGCTGCCCCTTTTTTTTGCTACGATTTTTGGCTACGAGAAGATGAGCCGAAGGAGGTTGCCGGTCGGCGCTGCGCCGGTCGTCGCGCAGCCGCAGCCGTCGTCGACCGCGCCCCCGGGGACGTCCGCGTCGTCCGTGCCCGTGTCGGTGTCACCGTCCGAGTCCGTGTCCGAGTCGGAATCGGAGTCGGAGTCGGAGTCGGAGTCTGCGTCCGAGTCGGAATCCGTATCCGTGTCGGTGTCGGTGTCGGTGTCGGTATCGGTGTCGGTGTCGGTGTCGGTGTCGGTGTCGGT
>JALNZK010000149.1 GCA_023229365.1 Pseudomonadota bacterium
GATCGGCCAAAAAGAGATCCGGGACGCTCCGCATCGGGCTCGCCGCGCGCAGCATCCGGACCAGGCGGCTCTCCACAGGCTCGATCCCCGGCTCGGCGACGAGCTCGGGCAGGGAGAACGGAAACAGCTCCCGGAGCGCGGCGCGCCCGGCCAGCGTCTCGCGCACGCCTTTCATGAGCAGGATCTGGCTCGACCCGAGGAGCACGTACCGCACGTCCGGGTTTCGGTCGTAGCACGCCTTGATCGTGTCGAAGATCGCCGGCAGCTTCTGGGCCTCGTCGATGACGGCGCGCGGATATCTCGAGATCCACTCCGCCGGCGCCCAGCGCTCGTACAGCGCCCGCTCGACCGGCGAATCCAGGTTGACCACGTCGTAGTCCGGGAAAGCCATGCGCGCCAAGGTGGACTTTCCGGTCTGCCGCGCGCCGGTGATCACGAGCAGGCGCCCGCGATCATGGGCGTGGATCTCCTGAATGGATTTTTGATTCAGGCGTATTTTCAAAAGCATCAGTTTGCTTTTTACGCCATTTTGGGGTTTTCACCAGGAAATCGACGGAGCGTTGCCATTTTCATCGTGGCCGCGCCGCTTGCTGCGCGGCGAGAGCCATCGGCCCTCCCCTCTCCGCCATCCAGGTGGAGAGGAGCTATCCGATGTTGATCGGCAGGCGCCGCACGCGCTCGCTGGATATGGGACATGATGTCTCCGAAGTCGAGGTCCATCGTTACGACGATCCGGCCTCCTGTGCGCGCCTCGTCGACAATCCACTTGTCCGAGGCCCTGGGATCGAGGCTCCGAACGTGAACGACATCATGCCCGGCCGCCGCCAGATCGTTTACGATACCCACCGGGACGCACATGTCCAAGAGCAGCTTCAACCCGCAACTCCGCGCTCCGTCGAGGTCTCCTCATCGGCGAGCCACGCGCCGTAGTAGAGGCACTGAAGAATGTCCTCGGGCTCGAGATCCGGGTATTGCGCGAGGATCTCCTCTGCGGTCATCCCGCTGGCCATCAGCTTGAGGACCAGAGACACCTGAATGCGAAGCCCACGCAGACAGGCGCGGCCGCCGAGAACGTTCGGATCGAATGTGATTCTATCGAGCCCTGTCGTCGTGGCCATCAGGATCTCCTTCCCGTTCGTTCACCGACCGTGAGTCATGATAGCACACCCGGGGAACCAGAGGGACCATCGTGGCCGCGCCGCTCGGCTGCGCACCTCACCCCCCGACCCCCTCTCCATCTGAACGATGTAGAGGGGGAGGGCTGGCGCGCAGTTCAGCTGTTCCCCTCTCCAGCGTTCAGCTGGAGAGGGGCCAGGGGTGAGGCGGGCGGAAACATTGGCGCCGTTTTCCGGCGGGGTCGAACCCCCGCCGGATCCAACCCAGCCCGGGCAGATTCTGCCCGGGCGAGGGGACGGGCAAGTCGGGTCAGCGATCCCCCAGCCTGTCTTTCCAGTACTCCGGACTTCGGTGAAGGTGCGCGACGGCGACGATCAGAATGCCCTCTTCCCTTTTCTGGTAGATGACGCCGAAAGGAAAACGCCTCGTCTGACACCGTCTCGTTCTCTGGGAAAGAGGCTGCCACGCATCCGGAAACCTGCCTATCCGATCAAGGGTTCTCAAGAACTCCGAGAGAAACTCCTCGCCGAGACCGGCCTCCTCGTAATTGTAGTAGTTCACGGCGTCATCCAGCTCGAGGCGAGCCGGTTCGAGAAAGGATATTCTCATTTCAGCGGTACTTCTTCAGAGCTTCTTCCAGGGATACCGACTTGATCTCGCCGCGCTCATGGGCGTCGATTCTGCTCTCGGCCTCCGCCGCCCACAACCTGTCGATCTCCTCGTCCGGCTTGTCCAGGCTGGAGAGCAGGGCATCCACCAGCTTCGCTCTCTTGTCCGGGCTCAGTCGGACGGCCTCTTCGAAAATGCTCATCTTTACCTCCGCGACAACCGTAGTTTTGTTGGGCTACATAGGATCAGTCAACGGTCTTCAACCACCATCAAAGGTATTGATCGGCTCGGCCGCCGTCAAGCGGCCCGCCCGATATCGGCCCTCCCCCTCTCCGCTTGCCGGAGAGGGGGTCGGGGGGTGAGGTGGAGATCTCTACATGCCGGGAATCGAAAGGACGGCTTCGACGACGCGGTCTTGATCCGCGTCGGAGAGGGAGGAGCCGCTCGGCAGGCAACAGGCCGCGGGTCAAGAGCTCCTTGGACACGGCGCCGCCGAGGAAGCGGCGGAAGTGGTGGAACAGCACGACGCGCCGGGGGGTGACGGCCGATTTCATTCGGCGAGCGTCCCGATCTCTCGCCACGGGACGACCTCGGCGACCTCCCGTGATTGCCTCTCGCGGCCGCCGTAGACGAGAACCGGCCTCGCCGATCGCCCCTCGGCCATTCGGCGCCATCTTTCGAGCCCGTCGAACCAGTCGGTTGAAATCGTCATGCCGGACTTGATTTCGATGGGGAGCAGCTTGCCCGCCCGGTCCACGATGACGTCCACCTCGTGCCCCGTGTTGTCGCGCCAGAAGAACAGGTCGTCGCTCTTGGCCCTATGAAACCTGCCCTTGAGCAGCTCCGCCACGACCCAGTTCTCGAAGAGCGCGCCGCGGATCGGGTGAGTCGAGAGCTGCGAAGCGCTCTCGATGCCGAGGAGGCGTGCGGCCAACCCGGTGTCGGTGAAATACAATTTAGGCGCCTTGACCAGCCTCTTGCGGAAGTTCTCGTGGTGCGGGCGCAGCCGATAGACGATGAAGCTCGTCTCCAGAATCGTGAGCCACGCCTTCACGGTCTTCTGGTCCACGCCGCAGTCCGATCCGATCCGCGCCATGTTCACGAGCTGGCCGATGTTCGCCGCGCACAGTCGCATGAAACGCTGGAACGCGTCGATCTCCCGGACGTGGATGAGCTGTCGCATGTCCCGTTCGAGGTAGGTCGCGATGTAGGCGTTGAGCCATCGCTCCGGCGCCGCGGGTGCGCTGTAGAGGGGAGGGTATCCGCCCTGGAAGATCGCCGTCTCGAGGCTCGGCGGTTCCTGCCCGCCTCGCGACAGCTCCTCGAAGGAGAACGGGAGAAGGTTCAAAAGGCCGACGCGTCCGGCGAGCGATTGCGAGATCCGCTCCATGAGCCCGAAATGCTGCGATCCGGTGAGCACGAACCGCCCCGCGGTTTTCAGCTCGTCGATGACGCCCTGCAGATAGGAGAAGATCTCCGGGCATCGCTGAACTTCGTCGAGCACGGCGCCCGTCGCGTAGAGGTCCAGGAAGCGCCGGGGATCGCGCAGCGCGAGCCCCCGCGTGTCCGGATCTTCGAGCGACACGTACGGCGCGTCGGGGAAGATGTGCCGCGCCAGCGTCGTCTTTCCGGACTGCCTCGGTCCGGTGATGGCGATGGCCGGGAACTCGCGGGCCATGGTGAGGAGCATCGTCTCCGCGGTTCTCGGAATATACATCGAAAACAACCTTCTTACAGATGCGGAATTCTATTCCACATTTGTAAGAGTTGTCCTTTCTTTGTGTAATGTCAATGGGTTGAGATCCGCATCCGCATCCGCAACTCCCCCTCTCCGCTTGCCGGAGAGGGGCAGGGGTGAGGCGGGCGGTAACATTGGCGCCGTTTTCCGGCGGGGTCGAACCCCCGCCGGATCCAACCCAGCCCGGGCAGATTCTGCCCGGGCGAACGGACGGGCAGAGAAGATGGAATGGTCGGGCGTTCGGCGGTCCTCAGGCGCCGACCGCGAACTGCATCTCCCGCGCGTTGTCGACGACGGTGGACGCGTTGAGGATCTCCAGCCGGACCACGGCGCCGTTCGGGCCGAAGTCGGCGATCACGCCGGGCCGGATCTCGTCGCTCTCGCGGATCTGCTTGTCGCTCAGGGTGATCGTGAGCGAATCGGTTCCCACGTCGTATTGAATCCTCATCGATCTTCTCCGGCAGCTGCCTCCGGGAGGGTTTCCCCGGCGGACGACAGCACTGAAAGCAGCAACCCGCTTTGATACCACACGCCGTGTTCCAGCAACTTCTCGATTACCGGCGCAATGGCCGACAGGACCCCCAGCTTCTTCGCCTCGAGCAGGAGACCGAGCGTGCCCACCACTTCGAGATCCACAGCGCGCGCTATCCTCCGCCCCTTCTTCTCGTCGATACAGACCGTGCCGACCCCGTTCTTCAGCGCGAACTGGATCACCGCGGCCTCTCCCCGGTCGAGCAATGAGAGCGTCACGGCATCCACCGGACCATCCGATTCCACGATCGTGACACCGGACAGGTCCACGCCTTGGCGCCCGCAGCGTTGCCCGCTCTCTATCTCGTCTCTCACTTCTCTGGGCACCAGGAACTGGTGGGGGAGATCCCGCAACAGGTTCAGGACACCCCCCGCGGCCAGGGAAATCAGCGGGCCGGTGTTGACGACGATCTTGTCAGGCATTCTCCGCGAACCGAATCTCCGCCTGGGCCTCGGAGGCGTCCAGGTTGCTGATCGCGATGCCTACCCGCGGCAGCGAAAAAAGGAAATCGACGCGATTCCTGCCGCACATCCTGGCCGCCTGACCCGAGGTGACCCGGCCGAGCTCGTACAGCTTGGCGGCCAGCAGGAACCTGGCCTCCTCCATGAACTCCTCGTGGGACATTCCCGTCCCGGCGAGCAGCTCTTCCCCGTACTCGATCCGTATCTCTCTCTTCGCGGTCATGTGTTCGGCCTCCTTGACTTGGACAGTATAACGCGACAACCCGCCATTGTCTCTCTTCCCCACGAGGCGGTCATTGTCCCCAGGGCGGCATGGACGATTCGGGGGACGGGGGTAACTTGGAACGAGCGGCGCTCGGCGCACGGCCTTCGGCCAGGGGAAGAGGTCCGGCTTTGCCCGAAAGGGCGTGCTCCGAAGCGGCTCTGCCGCGAAGGAGCATCGTTGCCGCGCTCCTCGTGGGCGCGGCTGAAAGCTGAGGCCGGCCATCATTTGATCCGGACCGTGAGGCGGGGAAAGGCGGCCCGGAGAACGGGGCGTTTGCCCGACATCGCCCGCGCGGGATCCGCGCGGGCTGGGATGATCCCGCCGGGGGATGGACCCCGGCGGGCGGAACATTGCCATTTTCATCGTGGCCGCGCCGCTTGCCCGCGCGGCGAGAGCCATCGGCCCTCCCCCTCTCCGCTTGCCGGAGAGGGGGCCGGGGGGTGAGGCGGGCGGGCTGGGATAGACCCGCCGGGGGATGGACCCCGGCGGGCGGAAGAATTAGCGCCGTTTTCCGGCGGGGTCGAACCCCCGCCGGATCCAACCCAGCCCGGGCAGCCCGGGCGAGGGGAAGGGCGAAGAAGATGGAATGGTTGGGGTTTACCGGTTCGAGTCGATCGCGTCGTTCACGGCTTCGACAACGCGGTCTTGGTCCGCGTCGGAGAGGGAGGAGCCGCTCGGCAGGCACAGGCCGCGGGAGAAGAGCTCCGCGGACACGGCGCCGCCGAGGGAGCGGCAATCTTTGAACACGGGCTGCAGGTGCATGGGCTTCCAGACCGGGCGCGCCTCGATGTCGCGCGATTCGAGGTGGAGCCGGATCTGCTCGGGCGTCGCGCCGAGCGCTTCGGCGTCTATCGTGAGGCAGGTGAGCCAGCGGTTGCAGCGGCCGTACGGCGCCTCGGGCATGAACGACACGCCGGGGAGCGCACCGAGCGCCGCCACGTACTTGTCGAAGATCTTCCGCCGCGCCTCGACGCGCGCGTCGAGCGTCGCGAGCTGGCCCCGGCCGATCGCGGCGAGCACGTTGGAGAGCCGGTAGTTGTAGCCGATCTCCTCGTGCTCGTAGTGCGGCGCCGGCTCGCGCGCCTGGGTGGCGAGGAAGAGCGCGCGCCTCACGTGCTCCTCGTGCGGGCTGAGCAGCATGCCGCCGCCCGCGGTCGTGATGATCTTGTTGCCGTTGAACGACAGGATCGCCATCTCGCCGAACGTGCCGGCGTGCTTGCCCTTGTACGTCGCGCCGAGCGCCTCGGCCGCGTCCTCGACGACCGGGATCCCGTACCGGGCGCAGGCCTCCAGGATCGGATCGTAGTCCGCGCACTGGCCGTAGAGGTCGACGACGATGACGGCCTTGGGCAGCTTCCCGCGCTTCGCGGCGTCCTCGAGCCCCTGGGCGAGCAGCGCGGGGTCCATGTTCCAAGACGCCGCGTCGCAGTCCACGAACACCGGCCTTGCGCCCACGTAGGCGATCGCGTTGGCGCTCGCCGAGAACGTGAGGGTGGAGCAGAAGACTTCGTCGTCGCGCCCGACGCCCAGCATCAGGAGCGCGAGGTGCAGCCCGGCCGTGCCGCTCGATAAAGCGCACGCGTGCCCGGCCCCGAGCTTCTCGCACATCTCCTTCTCGAACGCGGTCACGTGCGGCCCGAGCGGCGCGATCCAGTTCGAGTCGAAGGCGTCGGTCACGAGCGCGCGCTCGTTTCCGAACACGTGGGGAGGGGAGAGGTAGATGCGGGTCATGGTTTCTTCAGTACCTCCCAGTAGCCGCCCTTGGCGGGGCCGACGCGGCGGATCAGCCCGTCCGCTTTCAATGAACGAATACTTTTTTCGACACCTGCGTTGCTCTGGCCAAGCAGAAGAGCCATCTCCCCGATGGTAACGGCGGGATTGTCCGCCATTGCCGCGAGAATCATCTCCTTACTTTTCCCCTTACTTTTCCCCTTACTTTTCCCCTTGCTGTCTCCCGTCCGGGGAACCGCGGCGCCATCGGTGTCTTCTTCCCCGCCCGGGATCCGGGCGGGCTGGGTTGGATCCGCCGTGGAATGAACCACGGCGGTGTTCTGTGTTGCAGGTTTTCCGGCGGGGTCGATTCCCCGCCGGATCGAGCCCAGCCCGGGCAGATCCTGCCCGGGAAGAAGAGGTGGGCTGTATATCTCCTTCCACTCGGTGTGCTGGCTCTCGGTCATGGGTTCAACACATCCTCTCGAACGCGTTGCTGTACGAAGTCCAGCGCGCTGGACGGAGTACAGCCGCGTCGACGGAGGACGCCGAAGGCGGCCGGAGTCAACACGTCGGTCACGAGCGCGCGCTCGTTTCCGAACACGTGGGGTGGGGAGAGGTAGATGCGGGTCATGGGGTCGCCTTTTTGAGAACGCGCGCCGGGACGCCGACCCAGGTTTCGCCAGCCGGAACCGACTTGGTGACGCAGGCGCCCGCGCCGATGACCGCGTCGTCGCCGATAGTCAGCGGATTGTCCTCGGTGCCGTTGACGAACACCGCGCCGGTTCCGACGTACACACGCCTGCCGAAGTGGACCCAGCCCGAAACGTGGACGCCGGGCGCGAGCGTCGTGAAATCGTCCATGATGACGTCGTGGCCGATCGTGCAGTCGAGGTTGATCTGAACCTGCCGGCCGAGCCTGATGTTGGTGGTGAGGATGTTCTCGGCGCAGATGACAACGCCATCGCCGTACTCGACCCAGCGCGACATCTTCGCCGAAGGATGGATGAGGTTGATGAACTCCCATCCGCCCTCTTTACAGCGCTCGGCCAACATCTGCCTCGTTCTGGGTGAGCCGATGGCGAGCACCATGCGCGCGTCGGGATACTTCCGCCGAGCTTCCGCTAGGCTCATCACAGGGAAGCCGTTAATGGCGGTCCCGTGCTTGTCTTCGGCATCGTCCACGAAGCAGCAGACAGTCATTCCCTGGCTGTTTACTTCCATGCACTCTGCGGCCCAGGCGATCTCGCGCCCGAACCCGCCGGAACCGTAGATGGCGATGTTGATGGTCATGTGTTGCTCGCGGCTTCTGCTGTCTTGCTGCCCGTGAACTCCGTCATGGTGGCCTCTCCCGCTGCGTTGATGCCTTCCCGCTTCAGGACTTTCAGCACGGTCATCGCCAGAATCCTGAGGTCCAGCGCAAGCGATTGGTTGTCCACGTACCACACGTCGTGGGCGAACTTCTCTTCCCAGGACAGTGCGTTGCGTCCGTTCACCTGCGCCCAGCCGGTGATGCCGGGCTTCACCTCGTGACGGCGCGCCTGCTCGGGAGTGTAGCGATCGAGGTACTGCATGAGCAGCGGCCGCGGCCCGACGAGGCTCATGTCGCCCTTGAGGACGTTGAGCAGCGTCGGCAGCTCGTCGATGCTGGTCTTTCGGAGAAACTTTCCGAGCGGCGTCAGGCGCGCCGCGTCGGAGGTGACAGTGTCCTCGCCGGATCGCAAACGGTCCGGCGTGGTCTGGCGCACGGTGGGAAAGCCGTTGGCGACGAGCCACTCGTGCGTCTCGTTCTTGTCGCCGCCTATCGCGATCGTCTCGGGCGCGGACACGGCCACGGTCGTGCCGATCGCCTCGAACTCGGCGCGGTGCGCTGCGTACATCGGCAGCTCGGTGTCGATGGTGGGGACGATCAGGCGCACATCGTTCTCGCGGCATATGTCGAGCAACGCCGGGACGAACGCGGCGTCCGTGCACCGCGGCACGACGAACGCCCGATCCGCCAGGTGGAACGCGGCCGAGAGCCGCGACATGTCCGCGGCGAGCAGCTCGCCCGACCAGCCGAGGCCCTGCAGCGTCTCTCTGAAGATGCCGAGTAACGCCCCCCGCCGTCCGGCGGAAGAGATGAGGATGTTGCGTTTCTCCATGGTCATGCGGTTTCTTCCCGCGCAGAGTTCGTTCCCATGAACTCCGGCATGGTGGCTCTGCTCACTTGAGCGACAAACGCTGTCAATAAACAATCTTCCGTAACAGGCTGAAACACTCTGCCGCTTTGACACCGACGCCCATTCCCCGCTCCTTCGCCAGCACTTCTAGCCCCTCGGGTGAACGCGGATGCGGCCACGCCTTTATCTCGGCCTCGAACAGCCGCATGATCTCAATTTTTCTTTTCAGATGAAGCGTAATGTCTACATAGACATTAGGCACGAAGGGGGTGTTCCAGTAACGAGACGTGGTGGAGATCTCATACGCTAGGACCTCCTTCACCGAGCAATCAGGGATCGGCCTTGTCGCCACCAGACCACATTCGTTGACAATTCTGTGGTCCTGATTCAGGTCGCTGCTAGGCGGCAGATAGACGACTTCCGGCCGTACGCGGTCTACGACGCCTTGAATCGCCTTGCTCAACTCGTTGTAGGGCACCGTGTTCAACTGGACCGTGGGAAAACCGAGTCGGTGAACCGACGTCATCCCGTACGCCACGGAAACCGCGTCGATCTGCTGGTTGGACGTTTCCATCGCCGATTCCGGCCAGGCCGGCGAGTGGGGCTGAGTGACGATGCACCAGTGGACCTCGTCGCCATTGTCGATATGTCGAAGCAGTGTCCCCCCGGCGCCGATGGTCTCGTCGTCCGGGTGCGCGGATAATACGAGAACACGCATCTTTCTACCTCCCATTCTCCCTCATTCCTTTGATGAAAGCATCTTCAATCCCCCGACCCAGGCGATCGTGCATCTTCAGCACCTCGGTCGCGGTCCGCTCCGTGTCGTCGCCTTGCTGCACTGTCTTTATAAGCACGTGGTTCCCGTCACCGCATTGGACCAGCACGCCGTCATCGAGTATCGCCTGCACCTGGCCCGGCAGGCCCACATAGGGTGCATCCCCCACCAGGTCGGCGCTCCATATCGTCAGCTTCTTCTTCCTGTAGTCGGTGAACGCGCCGGGATAGGGGCGCGATACGGCTCTGATCAGCGTCCACACCTCTTCGGCCGTCATCTTCCAGTCGATCAGTCCATCGTCCGCAGTTCGTCGGGCGCAATACGTCGCTTTGGAGTGATCCTGCGCGGTGGCTACCAAGCTCCCTTCCGTAAGCCTAGGCAGCACCTCGTCCATGAGCTGGCCGAGCGCGTTATGGTGCTTCTCCATGAGCGTGGATACCGTTTCGTCCAGAGCCAGGGCCATCTCAAGATGACCCAGAATGTCGCCCGAGTCCATGCCCTCATCGATAAGGAACAGGGTCGCCCCGGTCCTCTTCAGACGCTGCAAAATGGTCCAGGCGATCACTCCTCGGCCACGGAACTGAGGCAACAACGCGGGGTGGTAGCCTATGAAGGCCTTGCACGGAATCGACAGGAACTCGCTTCGAAGGATCTGCGACCATCCGATGACGAAGATGTAGTCTGGAGAAAAACGCCTGATGGAGGCCATGGCGTCCTGGTCGTTGATGTTACTGGTCTCGAGCAGCTCCTTGACTCCGAGGCCGCAAAGGGGTCTCAAGTCCACGAAATCCGAATGCCTGGAAGCAGCGCTCAGCGGAAGGGTGGCGAGCTGTACCTCCCATCCCGCCGCGCAGAGTTTCTCCAGTGTCAGCTTAGTGCTACCGACCGCTCCTACCAAGGTCGCTTTCATGTCGCTTCGCCTCTTCAAGTCTCTTCTCGTTCACTCGCTCCCCGCGGACAACCGTCGCCATCGTCTCCAGCAGTATTCGCAGATCCAGTCCCAGCGACCAGTTGTCCACATACCAGACATCCAGCCTTATACGATCCCCCCATGACAAGGAGGTGTTGCCGTTGATCTGCGCCCAGCCAGTCATGCCTGGACGGACATTGAGCCGGCGGCGCTGAAACTCGGTATACTCCTCGGCCTGCTCAGGGACAGTAGGCCTCGGGCCCACTAGGCTCATGTCGCCCTTCAGCACGTTCAGCAGTTGTGGAAGTTCGTCTATCTTGAACCGCCGCAGTATCCTGCCGAGCGGCGTGACCATCGGATGATCCTGTTTGATTACTCCCATTTCGGCCACGGAAAGGCGGTTCAACTTCATGCTGCGGAACTTGAGCAGGTCAAAAGCCACGCCCTTTTTCCCTGCCCTCGCCTGGCGGAAGAAAACCGGCTTGCCCATGGTAAGCCTTATTGCCGCAGCCAAAGGGACCAGGGCCGGCGCCGCAGCAAGCAGCGCCACCGAGGACGCGGTGAGATCCACCAGGCGCTTGGCCGCTTCGTATCCAATTCGCGCCGGCCTCTCCTTCTCGACTTGGGCCATGAACTCGCGCCACTTCCCGGCAAGCACCTCCATTTCGTAGTGCTCCCTTGCCGCCGCCAACCCATTCGAGGCGAGCCTCTTTCTCAGCTCCGTCTCGCGGACGAGCTTCTTGACGGCCGCCGCGACCCCCGCGCCGTCGCCCGGCGCCACGACGATCCCGCAATCGTGCCTCTTCACGAGGTCATGGAGATCCGACCCTTTAGGCGTGACGACGACGAGCGCGTTCCCGGCGGCCATGGCGCTGAAGGTCTTGCTGGGAATCGAAGTCGCCGCGGCCTTTTCACCGAGAGCCACAAGCGAAATGGAGGATCGCGCCAGCGCTTCCGCCCAGGGTTCGTCTTCGAGGGGAGCGCTGAAACGGATCGCGTCGTCATCAACGTCACCCAGTTCCTTTCGGAGGAACTCCGCTCCTGGCCCGGAGGCTGCGATGAGGCACGCGGCTTTGCGACCAAGGTCCGATTCGACAAACGCAGCCTTCAGACCGACGGCCAGGGCGGTCCAGTCGTGCACGCGCCCGAGGTTGCCGGTGTAGGTGATGAGCACTCGGCTCCGCAGCCAGCCATCATGCTCCCAGCCGCGCGAGGCGATACGAGCTTCCGCCCGGTCGAACTCCGCGCGATCCGCGCCGGTCTGGATCACGGTCCATCTCCTGGGCTCTCCGTATCTCGAGATGGCGTGGCGCGCCATGTTGTCGCCTATGAAAACGACCGCGTCCGCGTGACGAAACAAGAGCTCGTTGGCGCGCACCGCGAGCCGGCTCGCCGGAGAGGACGCCTTCGTCACGCCCGTCGCCTCCCAGGCGTCGGGGTAGAGGTCGTAGACGAGCGGCACGACGCGCCGGCCGTGCCACGCGCCGGTCGCGACGAGGACGAGCGGGAGGAAGAACGGGTTGGTCGT
>JALNZK010000150.1 GCA_023229365.1 Pseudomonadota bacterium
CCTCGTCGGGCGTCGCCCAGGCGCAGGCCGGCACCTTTTCGGCGATGCGCGAGAAGCTGCCGTACCTCCAGTCGCTGGGGATCAACTGCGTCGAGCTGATGCCGATCTTCGAGTTCGACGAGCTCGCGAACGGTCGCTGGGACGCGGAGACCCGCCGCTGGAGCAAGATGAACTACTGGGGGTACAGCACGCTCGGCTTCTTCGCACCGAAGGCCGGGCTCGCGGCCACCGGCGCGACGCGCGACGGGACGATGGTGGCCGACGAGCTGAAGAACCTGATCAAGGAGTGCCACGCAGTCGGCATCGAGGTGCTGCTGGACGTGGTCTTCAACCACACCGCGGAAGGGAACGAGAACGGCCCGACGATCGCGTACCGCGGGATCGACAACGCGACGTACTACATGCTCACGAAGGAGGGCTACTACTACAACTTCAGCGGGACCGGGAACACGCTGAACTGCAACAACCCGATCGTGCGCAACCTCGTGCTCGACGCGCTGCGCTACTGGGCGGCGTACTACCACATCGACGGCTTCCGCTTCGATCTCGCCTCGGTGCTGGGGCGCGATCCGTGGGGCGCCCCGCTGTCCAATCCGCCGCTGCTCGAGGCGCTCGCGTTCGATCCCGTCCTGGGCAAGTGCAAGCTGATCGCGGAGGCGTGGGACGCCGGCGGCCTGTACCAGGTGGGCTCTTTCCCGGCCTACGGGCGGTGGGCCGAATGGAACGGGAAGTGCCGCGACACCTTGCGCCGGTTCCTCAAGGGCGACGCGGGCCAGGCGCACGCGATGGCCGAGGTGATCCAAGGCTCGCCGGAGCTCTACTCCGGTCGCGGACCGACGGCCTCGATCAACTTCGCCACCTGCCACGACGGCTTCTGCCTGAACGACCTGGTGTCGTACGACGGCAAGCACAACGAGGCCAACGGCGAGGGCAACGACGACGGCGCGAACGACAACTTCAGCTGGAACTGCGGCTGGGAAGGCCCGAGCGACGACCCGGCGATTCTCGCGCTGCGCCGCCGGCAGATGAAGAACGCCGTCGCGGTACTGATGGTCAGTCAGGGCGTGCCGATGGTCCTGATGGGCGACGAGGTCGGACAGACGAAGTACGGCAACAACAACACCTACTGCCACGACGGCGAGCTCAACTGGCTGGACTGGTCGGCGGCCGAGCACAACGCGGACCAGCTGCGGTTCTTCAGGAACGTGATCGCCTTCCGCCGCGCGCATCCGGCGCTGCGCAACCGGGATCATTTCCAGAACCGCGACTATCGGGGCAGCGGCTACGCGGACATCTCCTGGCATGGGATCCGGGCGTGGCAGGCAGACTGGGACGGCCGCGTGCTGGCGTTCCTGCTCTGCGGCGACCACGCGAAGAACGGCAACGCGAAGGACGACATGATCTACGTCGCCATGAACATGTATTGGGACGCGCTCCCGTTCGAGCTGCCAGGCCTGCCGCGAGGCAAGAGCTGGCACGTCTCGACGAACACGAGCATGTCCTCGCCCGACGACATCCACCCGCCGGGAAAGGAGCCGCGGCTCGCGGACCAGGGTTCGGTTCTCGTCGGGGGGAGGTCCGTGGTAATACTGGTCGGTCGATGACGGGACCGACGCGAAGGAGGAACGAATGGCGTTGAACGCAACGTTCGAGACGACCGAAGACGAAGCGCGCATCACGCTCGGCGGGGAGCTCGACGCCGCGTCCGCGTCGCAGTTCAAGGAGCTGGTGGAAAAGGCTGCGGCGGGCGGCCCACGGCGCCTCGTCCTGTTCATGAAGGAACTCGGCTTCATGGCCAGCGCCGGGCTGCGTGTGCTGATCTTCGCGCGGCAGAAGATGGGTGCCAACGTCGTCATCTACGTCGTCGGGGCGCAGGGCCCGGTGCGCAACACTTTGGAGATGAGCGGCTTCCACCGCAGCGTCGTCGTCCAGGACGATTACGCGCCGACCTAGGCGGGAAGATGACTGAAACGGACCGGCTGACCCTCCCCGCAACGCTCGAATCGCTCGAGCGCATCCGGGCGTTCGCGCGCGAGGCGGCGGTGCGCGCCGGGTTGGACCCGCAGCGCTCCTACGCCCTGCAGCTCGCGCTCGACGAGATCGCGACCAACGTCGTGTCCTATGGCTACGGTCCCTCCCGCACGGACGGCCGGCTCGCGCTCCGATCCGAGGTCGCCGGCGGGGCCCTCGTCGTGGTGCTCGAGGATTGGGCGCCGGCGTTCGACCCGCGCACACGAGAGCTGCCGACCGAAGAGGATCTGAGCCTGCCGCTCGAAGAACGCAATACCGGCGGCCTCGGGATCTTCCTGGCGGTAAAGGGCGTCGACCGCTTCGACTACCGCCGCGTCGGCGACAAGAACGAGACCATTTTCGAGGTGCGCATCGGCGGGCAGTCGTGAGCGTGCGGGAAGGACGGCGGGCGTGACGCTGAGCTGGTCGAGAATGTCCCTGCGTGGGCGGATCTTCACGGTGGTGATCGCCCTCAACGTCCTGCTCACTACCGCGTTCACCTTGTGGGGCTACCGAACTGAGAAGACGCTCGCGATGACGGAGGTGGACTACGACCTCCTCGACGGTGCCCTCGCGCTGCGACAGCATCTCTCCGCCAACGATCTCGGCGGCTCGTTCCACGATAATGCCCTGGCGGGAAGAGAGCAGCTCAAGGGCCGCGCGCTGCAGGACACGATGGTCCCGTTGTACGAGCTCGCGTCCTGCAAAGGACTGGCCTTTCTCTATACGCTGGTCGAGCAGGACGGGGAGCTCTGCAAGGGTGGCGAGTACTGTTTCGTCATCGACAGCCCCACGGCGGAGGAAGCGGAGCAATGGAAGTCGGGCAACCGAAAGTTCCACGCCGATCAGCCTGACAACCTGTTTCTGCACCCCTGGACGGAGGACCACCCGCCGCCCGCCGTGCTGCGCGACCTGTTCGATGACAAAGCACGCGAGGACAATCTGGCCTTCGCGGAATACGAGGACCCCCCGTACGGCGACTTCCGCTCGATCTTCGTGACCTCGAAGACGCCGGCCGGCCGAACGATCGTCCTGGGCGCCGACATCCCTCTGACCTCGGTCGATGAAATATTCCTGCGCAAATTGTGGCCCCCGCTACTCGGAGGGCTCGCGATACTGGTGCTCTCGCTGATCTCCGCGGCGCTCGCCATCCGACGGGTCGTCCGACCGCTGCGACGGCTCGCGGACTCGACCGCGCTCATCGCCGAGGGCAATCTGGACGCCGAGATCCCGCAGTCTCCGTCGCACGACGAGATCGGCGCGCTCTCGCGATCTTTCGAGAACATGCGCGTGTCCCTCAAGGAGCACATCGCGAACCTCGCGCAGACCACCGCCGCGAAAGAGCGGATCGAGGGCGAGCTGAAGATCGCCCGCACGATCCAGATGAGCCTGCTGCCCAAGCGCCTGCCCGCTGACCTCACGCGTTCGGAGCTCGCGCTCGAGGGGTACCTCGAGCCGGCCAAGGAGGTCGGCGGCGATCTGTACGACTACTTCTTCACCGACAAAGACCACCTGTTCTTCACCGTCGGCGACGTCTCGGACAAGGGCGTCCCGGCCGCGCTGTTCATGGCCGTCACGAAGACGCTGATAAAGAGCATGGCCTCGTTCGGCACCTCGCCTTCCGAGGTGCTCGCGCGAGTCAACCGCGAGCTGTGCCAAGAGAACAGCGAGACGATGTTCGTCACCGTGTTCTGCGGGGTGCTCGACCTGCGGACCGGCGAGCTGCGCTACTCGAACGGCGGGCACAACCCGCCGCTGCTCATCCGAACGAACGGAGCCACGGACTGGCTGCCAGTCCCGGAGGGCCTGGTGCTCGGGATCGATCCCGACACCAAGTACGAGACGCGCGCAGTCCGTCTGGCAGCGGGGGAGACGCTGCTGGTCTACTCGGACGGCGTCACCGAGTCGATGAACCCGGACCGGAAGCTCTACTCGGACGCGCACCTGAAGGAGATCGCCGGGACCTGCGAGGGACGGGAGCCGGCGGCGACCGTGGAGATCGTCGTACACTCCGTCGCCGACTTCGTCTCGGGGGCGACACAATCCGACGACATCACGATCCTGGCCGTCCGATACAATGGCAAGGGCTCCGCACCCCCGGCGAGTCGCCTCGATCCCGGCAAAACCCTTTCCTGAGCTGCCCAATAACGCTCCGGTGAGATCTCGGGCTCGCCCAGCACGGAAACACGCAACAGCCATGGGTGAAGCTTTTCCTTGCGGTACTCGAAAGGCATCCTTCAGCCCCTCTCCAGGCAAGCCATCGCAGGCGGGTTTGCGTCCTCCCCTCATGGAGAGTGTGCGTGGCGGCTTGGCGCGAGATCGCAGAAGCGAATGACGAATCCGAGGCTGTCGGAATCCTCGCGCTCCTGTATGTTCCGGCCGTGGCGCGCGCCAAGACAGTGAGGTCCTCCTCTTCCTCCCTCAACGGCGATTCCATCGACCGGACGCTGGGCGACTTGCTCAACGAGCGGTTCGGGCTGTCGCGCTTTCGGCCGCACCAGCTCGAGGTGTGCCGCGCGGTGGCCCGCGGAGAGGACGCGCTTCTCGTCATGCCCACCGGCGCCGGCAAGTCCTTGTGCTACCAACTGCCAGGCCTCGCCCGCGGCGGCGTGACCCTGGTCGTCAGCCCGCTCATCGCGTTGATGGAAGATCAGGTCGCGGGGCTCGTGCGGCTGGGCCTCCGGGCCGAGCGCATCCATTCCGGGCGCGATCGGGCCGACTCCCGCACCGCGTGCGTCGCGTACGCCGGGCGCGAGATCGACTTCCTGTTCATCGCCCCGGAACGCCTCGCCGTGCCCGGGTTCCCGGAGTTTCTCGGAAGGACACCGCCCGGTCTCATCGCGGTCGACGAGGCCCACTGCATCTCGCAGTGGGGACACGACTTCCGCCCGGACTACCGGCTGCTCGGGCAGCGGCTCGATCTTCTGCGGGCAGCGCCGGTGTTGGCGCTCACGGCGACCGCCACGCCCCGCGTGCAGGAGGATATCGCGGCCCAGCTCGGCATGCCCGGCGCGCGGCGGTTCATCCACGGCTTCAGGCGCGAAAACATCGCGGTGGAGGTCGCCGAGCGGCGCATCCCCGAGCGGAGCGCCGCGGCGCTCGCGATCCTGAAGCAGCCCGGGCGGCTGCCGGCCATCGTGTATGCGCCGACCCGCAGGGCCGCGGAGGAGCTCGCCTCGATGCTCTCGGCGAACGGCCTCGCCGCCGCGGCCTACCACGCGGGGATGGCCGCCGAGCAGCGCGCCGGAGTCCAGGCGGCGTTCCGGTCCGACGAGGTGGCGGCGGTCGTGGCGACGATCGCCTTCGGCATGGGGATCGACAAGTCGGATGTGCGCACGGTGCTGCACACGGCGCTCCCGGGCAGCCTGGAGGGGTATTACCAGGAGATCGGCCGCGCCGGCCGCGATGGAAAACCCGCGCGCGCCGTGCTCCTGCACTCGTTCGCCGATCGCAAGACCCACGAGTTCTTCCTCGCGCGCGACTACCCGGAGACCGCGCTGCTCAAGCGCCTCTACCGCAGGCTCGCCGTCGAGCCAGCGGACGCGGAGCTCTTGCGCAAGGACACGAAGCTCGGCGACGAGGCGTTCTCCCGTGCGATCGAGAAGCTCCGGATCCACGGCGGCGCCGAGATGGGGGGCGGCGGGCGCATCTCCCGCGGCCGCGCCGATTGGGAAGGACCGTACGAGGAGCAGCGCCGCCAAAGGATCGCTCAGCTCGAAGAGGTGCAGCGGTTCACGCGATCACCCGCCTGCCGCATGCTCCAACTCGTGCGGCACTTCGGCGACACCGACGACTCGGGCCGCCCGTGCGGCCTGTGCGACGCCTGCGCCCCGGGAGCGTCCGTCGCCGAGGCGGCCTCGAGCCGGGCGCCGACGGAGGCCGAGCTCAAGGCGATAAAGCGCCTTCTCGCCGCCCTCGAGACCCGCGGCGAACAAGCCAAGGGGACGCTGTTCCGCGAACGCTGCGAGGGGCTCGTAGAGCGCCGGCGGTTCGAGATGATCGTGGAGGCGCTGCGCCGCGCCGGTCTCCTGCATGTCTCCGAGGACGAGTTCGAGAAGGACGGCGTGGTGATTCCGTTTCAGCGGCTCTCCCTCACCGAAGACGGCGCTCGCGCCGCTTCGGATCAGCGAGCTCTCGCGACGCGCGTGCGCCTCGCCGGCGGCGATGATTCTCCCGCGAAGCGAAGAACCCGTGGCAAGGCCGGCACCAAGGCGCACGGCGAAACCAAACGCCGCCGCGTACGCCGATGATCGGTGGTAGTCCGCCGCACTCGAACGGAGGAGCGATGTCGCAGAAAAGGACTTCGAAGAGACACGGCTCGTCAACGGGCGCGAGCGCTGCGTGCTTCGCGTACTACGAAGCCGCGATGCGATTCTACAGCGCGACGCCGTGGGTTTTCATCGAGAGCATGGTGCCGTTCGCCGTCTACCCGCCGGGGGCAAGCGCGCCGCTCGTAGCGAGCGTCCTCGGCGCGGGCGGCGAGGAGTACGGCCTCGGTGTATACCGCGGCGACCACGCGTTCGAGCACGTCCGCGCGCTGACGAACGGCGAGATGGGCGTGCGGCTCTCGTCCGAGGTCGACGCCCTGTCGTGCATGTTCGAGCAGTACGGGCGCATGCCCAAGGAGGTCCGCGCGCCGATCCTGCGGGCGGGAGCGAGGCCGAAGCGCGACGCCCTCGCGCCGTGGGCGATCGCGAAGCGGCCGTTCAAGAAGCCGGCGAACCCCACGGACGAGGACCTCGCACTGCTCGGGACGCTGATGGACGCGATCCTCGCGGCCCTGGAGAAGAAGATCCTGCCGCTCGCCGGCTCGTTCGAGACCGCGTTGCGCATCGTGAGAACGGAAGGGAGCCTCGAAGTGTCGGTGGAGCCGTTCATCGTTCCCGCACCGAGACAGCGGCCGGCGCCGGCGACGCTGATGCTCGACCGCACCGCGCTGGCGCGGCTGCCCATCATGGATGCCGCGTGGCACGTCGGCTGCCCGGTCGCGCCGATCTCGGTCGCGGACATGGACGACGAGCTCCGCGCGCTCGTCGCGGTCGCAGAGCCGAACGGCATCATCGTCGGCATGCAGATCCTGCACGGCGAGCGGGCGCTCGACGCGGCGGCGTTCGAGGTCGTCGCGGTGTTCTCGAAGCTCGGCGGGATTCCCCGAGAGATCTTCTTCACGGAGGTCGAGGTGCGCGACGCCCTCGCCGTGCACCTCGAACCGCGCAGCGTCGTCTGCGCGCTCGCGGAAGCTCCGTCGCCCCTTCTCATGGAAGCGCTCACCGCGCTGTTCGGGCACCTGTCAGGAGGGAGGCCGCCTCCTTCGCAGCGTCGGAGAAGTGCGCGGTGACCACCATGGACGAAGCCAAGCTCATCGCGAAGCTGAGATTGATCGAGGCGCTGCACGCGGGCGCCTCGACCCCTGGCGAGCGCGACGCCGCGGGTCGTGCCCGCGAGCGCATCCTCGAACGGCTGCGGACCGCGGAGAAGGTCGACCCGCCGGTCGAATACAAGTTCACGCTCGGCGATCAGTGGTCGAAGAAGGTGTTCGTGGCGCTGCTGCGCCGCTACGGGATCGCTCTCTACCGATATCGGGGGCAAAGGCACACGACGGTGATGGCGCGCGTCTCCCAGAGGTTCGTGCGCGAGACGCTGTGGCCGGAGTTCGAAGAGGTCGCCGAGACGCTGCGCGCGTACCTCGCCGACGTCACCGAGCGCGTCGTGGCGCAGGTGATCCACGAGGACACTTCCGACGAACCGGAGCGCGAGGAGCCGCGACAACTGACGTTCACGACGAGGTGAGCAATGCAGACGATATCCCTGAGCATCGTCCCCTGGCGCGACCGCGCCGTGAAACGCGTGATCGAGTTCACCGAGGAGCAGACCCTCCACGACGTGCACCTCGCGATCCAGCACGCGCTCGACCTGGACAACGCCCACCTGTACGCGTTCTTCCTGAACAACCGGGCGCACGACCCGACGTTCGAGTTCGGCCACATCGACTCCGGCGCGCGGCACCGCGCCGACGAATCCCGGCTCGGCGCCATCGACCTCGTTGTGAAGAAGCGATTCGTGTACGTGTTCGATTTCGGGGACGAGCTGCGCCACGACGTGCAGGTCGTCGGGTTCGGTCGGGCCGAGGCGGGTGTCGAGTACCCACGCATCATCGAGTCGATCGGCGCGCCGCCGCCCCAGTACCCGGAGATCGAGGACGACGAGGCGGATGGCGACGAAGACTGGTACGAAAGCGATGGCCTAGACGACGACGGGGAAGACGAGGATGTGGACGGCACCGACGCCGAGGTCGAGACCACCGAGGTCGATCGACCGCAGCCGGATGAGCCGCCCCTTCGACCCGAGCTCGAGCCGCTCGCTTCCCGGATAGGGGAGCTGCTGGAGAACGAGGACGATGGGCGGTTCATGTTCCATCCCCGGCGATTCCGGAAAGTCGGCGCACCCGAGCGCATGGAGAACGAGCGCCTCCTCGCCCTGGACATCCTCTCGGCGGCAGCGCGCGACGAGAGCGCGCTCGACGATCTCTCCGACGCGACCGACTTCGACGTCTCGTTCTGGCTCACCGAGCTGCCGATCGATCTTTCGAAGCTGGGGAAGTACGAGGAAGCCGTCGATCTCGCCGCCCGAGGGGTCGACGCCCTCGACAGCAACGCGTTGCGCTGTTCGCTCCCCGCCCTGCTCGCCGGCGCGGGCCGACACGGAGAGGCGATGCGGCTCTCGGCGGAACGCCTGGCGGAGGATCCGCATCACCCGCAGACGCTCTTCGCAGACGGGGTCGTGTCCCTGCTCGCCGGCGACGAAACGCGAGCGGTGAGCCAGCTGCGCGAGGCGCTCTACTGGTCCGGAACGGATTGGGACATACGCGACACGATCGCGGAGGATCTCGCGGCGGTGCTGCGCACCGGAGGCCGGGTCGAGGACGCGGAGCAACTCGCTGACGAGGAGCGGCTGTTCCGCCGCGACACCGAGAACCGGAAGAGGAAACGCCGCGGGCTGCCGCCGCTCTCCGAGATGCGCGAGGGGCCGAAGATCGGAAGGAACGATCCGTGCCCGTGCGGCTCCGGCAGGAAGTACAAGAAGTGCTGCCTCGGAAAGAGCGCGCCATGAGCTCGCCAGGCGCCGTCGGGGACCCGGAGAGGGACGCTCCGAGCCGACCCACGGCTTGAAAAGCCGTTGCCGGCCGCCGAAAAACCGATGGAGCGCAGCGGAGTCAACGCGTTGCCGTACGGAATCCATTGGTTTGGCGTTCTCGCCGTGTCACCGATATGGTACAAGCTAGCGCACGATTCCAGTGTCGGACCGCATCGAGGGGAACGGCGATGAGCGAGGGAACAGCCTACCTGAACGCGACGCGCCCTGCGCAGCAGGCGCGCGAGATGCTCGGCCAGGCGCTGGGCCGGATCCAGGACATCGGCAACCCGGGGCTCGACGTGGGTGACGTATCCGCGTCCATCGCCAAGGCGGTGGGTGCCCTGTTCGCCGTCCAGTCGTCGCAGCCCAGCGATCCCGATCACGCGACGGGCGTGTGCACGGCCATGGGCTTCCTGCGCACCACGCTCGAGCAGATGCAGGAGATCGGCGGAGAAGATCCGGCCTTGACCGACGCCACGAAGACGATCGCCAAGACTCTCGCGCTCCTCTACCCGATCTCCAGGGTCCAGGAGCGTCAATCGCTCCTGCCGGGCGCTCCCGCGGCGACGACCCATGGAGAGGTCCCGCCCGACCCCCGACGCAGCGTGCAGAGGTTCTCCATCGACACGGAGATCGGCTTCCAGTCGGAGTCCAACTTCTACACGGGCTTCACGGAGGACATCTCCGAAGGGGGCCTTTTCCTCGCCTCTTACGACTGCCGCCCGGTGGGCTCGCTGTTGTACATCAGCTTCACGCTCCCGGACGGCGAGCTGGTTTCCGCCGAGGGGATGGTGAGGTGGATCCGCGAGTACAATCGGACGACACCGGACTTGATGCCCGGCATGGGCGTGCAGTTCACCTCGCTCGCCGAAGCGCACCGCGACGGGATCAACCGCTTCCTGACCCAGCGCGAGCCAATGTTCTACGAGGCGTAGCCCCGGCCGATCAGCGGCCGAGCTTCGAGGTCGGCAGCGGCGGCGGGCTGGGTGCCTCGGAGGTGCGCGCCAGCTCGACGAGGAGGGAGATGCCGAGCCGGGCCGTGTCATCCACGTCGGTGAACTCCACGCCGAAACCGCTCGCCGGCGGATCGTCGCGCTCCACCGTGCGGACGATGCGGCCGAAAACGCGGACGTTCTCCGTCGATTCACTGAGGAAGATGTTCAGCTCTATCGACTGTCCGGCGCGGAAGGCGGCCGTGTGGGGCAGCCCGAGCGTGGAGACGAACGCGCCCGAGAGGCTGATGTTCGTGACGTCCAGCACGTAGTTGACCGTGCCGCGCGTCACGCGGACGTGGGCCATGATGCTGTAGCGCTGGTGCCTGCGGCGCTCGGTGCTCATTGGCGTGAGTGTACCGCGGAGGTGACGCGAATGGTAGGACTGCCGCCCAGGTCGAGGATCCGACCGTCTCGAAACCGGTCGTCCTGCCGGGCGAACGCGAGCAACGGCACGAGGAGTTGCTCCGCGCTCTGGAAGCGGTCCCGCGGGTCCCGCTCAATCGCCCGCAGCAATGTTCGCTCCAGATCGGGATCGAGGTCGTCGGCGTACCGGCTGGGGGGCTCGATCGCGCATTCCGCCACCGCAGCCAAGACCGACAACGGGTTCGGGCCGTCGAACACCGGATGCCCGGTGAGCATCTCGTACAGGATCTCACCGACGGTGAACAGATCGGACCGCTGGTCGACGTCGAGCCTGCCCTCGGCCTGCTCCGGAGACATGTACTCCGGCGTGCCGAACGCGCCCTCGTCTCGGGTCACCCGTTTGCGCTGCTCATTCGCCGAGAGCAGAAGCGAGATGCCGAAGTCGAGGATCTTGAGCCGCGGGTCCGCGAGGTCGCCGACGAGGAACAGGTTGCCGGGCTTGAGATCCCGGTGAACGATCCCCTTTGCGTGGACCGCGACCAGCGTGCGCAACACTTCGATCGTCAAGCTGACGGCCGCGGCAGGGGTGAAGCGCCTCCCCACCAGCATCAGCTGCGCCAGGCTGCACCCTTCGAGCAGCTCCATCACGATGAACGGAATGCCCTCCGTTGTCCTGCCCATGTCGGTAACCTCGGCGAGGTTGGGGTGGCCGACGGTGGAGAAGACGCGGGCCTCGTTGTAGAACCGCTCCTCGCTCTGCGAGCTCCGGGCCAGATCGACATCGAGGAACTTGATGGCGTAGCGCCGGTCGATGAGCAGGTGCTGCGCTTCGTAGACCGTGCCCATGCCGCCCACGCCGCGAGGGGCGCGGATCTGGTACTTTTCGTCGAGGATGCGGCCGGAGAGCTTGTGGATCTCCCGCAGCGGATCGCGGCTGACCGGGCAGACCTCCGCTTCTCGCGGGTGCAACTCGGAGCAGTACGGACAGCAGAAGTAGGCGTCGCGGGCGGCGGCGAAGAACTCGCTGTCCGTCGTGTCGCGGGCGCTGATCCTGAACGCCGGACGGCCCGGCTCGGCGGGCAAGGCCAGCTCGATGCTGAGCCGCTCCAGCTCCGCG
>JALNZK010000151.1 GCA_023229365.1 Pseudomonadota bacterium
GGGCCGGCATGGGGCGCGCGCTCGATCCGCACTCGGCGTTCATGACACCCGCCGAGTACGAGGCGTTCCTCGGCGAGATCCGCGGCGAGTTCTGCGGCGTCGGGCTCGAGGTCGGGGTGCAGGACGGCGTCATGACCGTGATCGCGCCCTTCGCGGACAGCCCGGCGGAGCGAGCGGGGATGGCTCCCGGCGACCAGATCGTGAGCATCGACGGCGCCCCGACCGCGGAGATGGGGCTCGAGGACGCGGTGGCGCTCATCCGCGGCCGCGAAGGCGAGCCTGTGTCTTTCCGCGTGCGGCGGCCGCCCGCCGCGGAGCCGTTCGACGTGCAGGTCGTGCGCGCCCAGATCAAGGTGAAGAGCGTCGAGGCGAAGCTCGTGTCGCCCGGCTTCCCCCACGTGCGGGTGAAGCAGTTCCAGGCCGGGACCGCGTCGGACCTGCGCGCCCGGCTCGAGCGGCTCACGCTCGAGGGCGGCGGGCTCGACGGGGTGATCCTCGATCTGCGCCGCAACCCCGGGGGCACGGTCGACGAGGCGGTCAAGGTGGCGGACCTCTTCCTCGCGGAGGGCGCCATCCTCGTCATCCGCGGCCGCGGCGGCGACGCCATCCAGGAGCACCGCGCCGGGCGCGGCGGCGCCTTCGAGGAAGTGCCCGTGACCGTGCTCCTCGACAAGGGCAGCGCGTCGGCGGCGGAGATCGTCGCCGGCGCGATCCAGGACCACGGGCGCGGGATGCTCGTCGGCACGAGGAGCTTCGGCAAGGGCTCGGTGCAGTACCCGTTCCCGCTCGACGACGGCTACTTCCTCAAGCTGACCGTGGCCAAGTACTACACGCCGAAGGGCCGGAGCATCCAGGCCGAGGGGATCGCGCCGGACGTGGCGATCGAGTCCCGCGACGCGCCGTCGCCCGACGAGGAGACGAAGCTGCTCGCCGCGCTGCCGGGCGAGCGGGATCTCGCCGGACACCTCGCGGGAGAAGCGGGCGGCGAGGCCGAGGGGCCTGCCATCGACGACTACCAGCTGCGCATCGCGTACCAGATCGTGCGCGGGCAGGCGCGGGCCGCGGCGGCGAAGGCGCAAGGCAAGAAGCGATGACGGGAGATCCGGGCGCGACCCGGGCGGGCGCGACGCCGCGCGTGGTCGTCGTCGGCCTCGACTCGGTGTCGCCCGAGCTCGCGTTCGGCGTGCACCGGGAGCGGATGCCGTTCCTCGCGGGGATGTGCGCGCGCGGATCGTTCGGGCCGTTGCGCTCCACCGATCCGCCGATCACGGTCCCGGCGTGGGTCTCGATGACGACCGGAAAGACCCCGGCGGAGCTCGGCATCTACGGCTTCAGGAAGCGGCTGCCCGGATCGTACCGGCTCGGGCTCGTGACGCCCGCGGATCTCGAGCACCCGCGCCTGTGGGACCTCGCCGCGGCGGCCGGCCTCGTGTGCGCCGTCGTTTCGGTCCCGCTCACGTACCCGCCCCCCGCACACCCCGGCATCTTCTCCACGAGCTGCTTCCTCACGCCGAGCGCCGCGAGCCCGTACGCGTCCCCTCCCGAGCTCAAGGAGGAGCTCGAGGCGCGGTTCGGCGCGTACATCGTCGACGTGGAGGCGCGCGGCGGGGGCGACGGCGAGCGCCTCGTTGCCGAGTGCTCCGCGATGACGCGACAGCACTTCGCGATCTTCCGCCACCTCATCGAAACGCGGGCGCCCGCGTTCGCCATGATCGTCGATCTCGGCCCGGACCGGCTGCACCACGGGGCGCTGCGCGCGGCGCTGCCCACCCACCCGCGGCACGAACCGGGCTCCCCCCTCGTACGGGCCGTGTCCGACTACTACGCGGCGCTCGACGCGGAGATCGCGCGGACCGCGGCGGCGGCGGGACCGGACGCGACGCTGCTCGTCGTCTCGGACCACGGCGTGCAGCCGCTCCGGGGCTCGGTGTGCGTCAACGAGTGGCTGATCCGCGAGGGGTACCTCCGCCTGCTCGACGCGCCGCGGACGCCAGCGCCGCTCGCCGAGTGCCGCGTGGACTGGTCGCGCACCCGCGCCTTCGGCGAGGGCGGGTACCACTCGCGCATCTTCTTCAACGTCGCGGGCCGCGACCCGCACGGGGTCGTCGATCCCGCCCGGCTCGACGCCGAGCGCGAGGAGCTCAAGGCGCGCGCCCTCGCGCTGCGCGGCCCCTCCGGCGAGCGCCTGGACACCCGCGCCGCGACGCCCGAGGAGCTGTACGGGACGCGCCGCTGCGAAAGGTTCCCGCCGGACCTCACCGTCTACTGGGATCGCCTCGGCCTCAGGTCGGCCGGCTCGGTGGGACACGGCGCGCTGTTCCTCGCGGGCGACGATCGCGGGTCGGACGACGCGAACCACGACTTCGAGGGGATCTTCGCGATCGCCGGCAGGGGCGCCCCGCGCGCCGGGAGGATCGACGGGCTCCGCGCGGAGGACGTGTTCTCCACGGTCGCGGCCGCGCTGGGCCTCGACGCTCCCGCTGGTGTCGCCGGGCGATCCATCCTATGATGAATCCATCGTGCCTTGATAACGCCCTGCGGGGCCGGGGTGTCCGAGCATGGAAGGAAACGTTCTCCTCGTCGACGGTGTCGCCGCCTATAGGACGATGCTCGCGGGAAGGCTCGACGGTCTCGGCTGCGCCGTGTTCGAGGCCGGCACGGCGGCCGGCGCGCGAAGCCATGTCGCGGCCCGCGCATTCGACGTCGCCGTGGTCGACAACTGCCTGCCGGACGAGGAGGGCGTCGCCCTCGTCACGTCGCTCCTCGACGGCGGCTGCGGGGCGAAGTTCGTCCTCGTGCTCGAGCCGACCGAGAACGCGCTGAACCCCGACGACGCTGCGGCGCAGAGCGGCGCGTCGGTCGTGGTCCGGGGCCCGGTCCACCCGAACGCGCTGATCCAGATCGTCCGCGGGATCCTCGGCGGGCGCGCGTCGACGGCACCGGTCATGAGCCCGCTCTCCTCGTCTCCGCCCGGACCGGACGCCCGTTTCCTCGGCGCCGGCCGGGCGGCGGTGCTCGTCGCCTCCGGCGACGCCGAGACGCGGGAGCACATCTCGTCGCTGCTGCGCACGCGCGGCGCGGCCGTCTTCGCGATCGGGGAGCGCGCCGAGCTCGCGGGCGCTCTCGAACAGCTGCGCCCCCAGCTCGCCATCATCGACGCCGAGCTCTCCGACGCGCACGGCTTCGAGGTCTGCAGGCAGCTTCGCAGCATCGATCCGTGGCGCGATCTGCCGATCCTGCTCCTGATCTCGAACGGCGATCCGGCCGGTCGGCGCGGCTGCTTCGAGGCCGGTGGCGACGACTTCGTCGAGAAGCCGATCTCCGAGGCCGAGCTGCTCGCCCGCGTCGAGGTGCGCGTGGAGCTCAGGCTGCTGCTCGACGACGCCGCGACCGCGGCGCGATCATAGCCCGCGTCCCCCGAAGACCGCGGTGCCGACGCGGACGATCGTCGCGCCTTCGCGAACCGCCTCCTCGAAGTCGTGGCTCATCCCCATCGAGAGGTGCGGCAGGCGCGAAGCGCCGCCGCAAGCGTCGCGCAGCGCGCGGAGCGCGCGGAAGTGGACGCTCGTTCCGGCCGCGTCGAGATCGAAGGGCGGCAGGGTCATCAGCCCGAGGAGCTCGAGCCCCGGTGCCCGCTCGACGGCGGAGATCACGGCCAGGGCGGCGTCGGGCGCGCACCCGGACTTCTGCGCCTCCTCCCCGACGTTGACCTGGACGAGGCAGGCAATCCGCCGCCCGATCTCGACGGCGAACCGGGACAGCTCCGCGGCGAGCCGCTCGGAGTCGACGGTCTCCACGATCGCGGCGTACGGCGCGACAAGCCGCACCTTGTTGCGCTGGAGGTGGCCGATGAAGTGCCACCGCAGCCCGGGGAGATCGGCGAGCGCGCCGGCCTTGTCCCGGAGCTCCTGCGCGTAGTTCTCGCCGAAGTCCCGCTGCCCGGCCGCGTACGCCTCCCGGATCGCGTCGGGGCCGTGGGTCTTGGAGACGGCGACGAGCGTCACCTCCGCCGGATCCCTGCCGGCGCGCCGCGCGGCCTGCGCGATGCGCCCCCGCACCTCGTCGAGGTCCCGTGCGATCCCGCTCATGGTGCGAGGAACCCCGGCATCGCCCCGACCTCGATGAGCGCGCGCGCCACGAGCGAGATCGGGAGGCCGACGACGTTGAAGTAGTCCCCGTCGATGCGCGCCACCAGGAACGCGCCGATGCCCTGGATCGCGTACGCCCCGGCCTTGTCCATGCCCTCGCCGGTCGCGGCGTAGCCCCGGACCTGCTCCTTGGAGAGGGGGTGAAAGAGGACCTGCGTCTCGGCGGTCCGGGAGATCCAGGGCCCGCCGCGCCGACCCACGGCCCACCCGGTGATGACGGTGTGCTCCCGCCCGGAGAGGCGCCCGAGCATCGCCTCCGCCTCGGCCCGATCCGCGGGCTTCGTGAGCACGTCGCGGCCGAGGACGACGATCGTGTCGGCGCCGACGATCCACGGCGTTCGGCCCTTCCGCGCGAGCGTCTCCGCGACGGCGCCCGCCTTCTCCCGCGCGGCCCGCAGGGCGTACGCGCCCGGCGCCTCGCCCGCGGCCATCGCCTCGTCGATGTCGGCCGGCACGACCTCGAAGGGGATCCCCATCTCCTCGAACATCCGTCGCCGCCGCGCGGACGCGGAGGCGAGGACGATGTCGATCCGGCTTCCCATGCCGGAATCCTAGCCCGGTGCGCCCCGCTGTCAATCGCGACGGGCCGCGGCGGAGGCGATCCGCGTGCCCCCGAAAGGGCGCCCGAGCGCGCCCGCTGAATTTCTCCGCGCGCGTGGCACGGCGAGAGGGACTGTGGTAGAAACTGTCGGGTTCACCATGCTCAAATCCCTCTTCTACCCTGATGCGATAGCGGTTTTCGGCGACTCGGCCGCGCCGGGCGATCCGATCCACAGGCTGGTGGGCAACCTCGTGGCGGGCGGCTTCGGCGGCACCCTCGTCCCGGTCGTCCCGGACGGCGGCGCCGTCACCGGGATCCCGTCCCGCACCTCGATCGCCGGATCGGGCGTCGAGATCCAGCTCGCGCTCCTGTGCAGCGGGCGCGAGGCGATCGGCCGCCACCTCGACGCCGCCCTCGAAGCCGGGGCGCGGTCGATAGTCGTCCTCTCCGAGGATCTCTCCGACGCGGAGGGCCGGAGGCGATCGGTCGGCCTCGTCGAGACGTGCAGGTACCGGGGCGCGCGGCTGCTCGGTCCGGGCTCCTTCGGCGTCCAGAACACGGCGCACCGCATGAACGCCTCCCTCTTCGCGCAGATGCCGCCGCCGGGCTCGGTCGCGGTGCTCTCCGAGTCGCGCTCGCTGTGCGCCGGCATCCTGGACCTCGCCGCGGCGCGGGGCCTCGGCGTGAGCCTGGTCGCGAGCCTCGGCGACGAGGCCGATCTCAACGAGAGCGACATCCTGTCGTTCTTCGCCTCGGACGAAGAGACGCGCATCGTCGCCGGCTATCTCGAGAGCATCGTCTCGGGAGACCAGTTCATCAAGGTCGCGGAGGCGGTCACCTCGGTCAAGCCCGTGGTGCTCCTCAAGGCCGGGACCACTCCGGCCGGCGAGCGCGCCATGCGCCGCCACCTCGTCGGGACGCACGCCGCCGACATGGCGTACGCCGCGGCGTTCAAGCGCTCGGGGGTCGTCCGCGCCGAGAACTTCGACGAGCTCTTCGACTTCGCGAAGATGCTCTCCGCGTCCCCCCTGCCCCGCGGCGAACGGCTCGCCCTGGTCGGCAACACGAGCGGCGCGGAGGTGATGGCGTCGGACACGGCGAGCTCGTGCGGGCTCGATCTCGTCGAGCTCTCCGAGGAGACCCTCGCGCGCGTCGCGGCGGCGCTCGGGAAGGCGGCCGCCCCCGCGAATCCGATCGACGTCGGGCGGGACGTCCCGCCGGAGAAGCTCGGGGAGGTGCTGCGGATCCTCGAGCAGGCCGACGAGGTCGATGCCGCCGTCCTCGTGATGGCGCCGCTCTTCCCCGAGCGGCTCGAGGCGCTCGCGGAGGCCGCGGCGCACGCGCACGGCACCGACAAGCCGCTCGCCGCGGTGTTCCTCGGCGGCGCATCCACCGGCCCCGCCCGCCGCGTGCTGCGGGACGCCGGGATCCCGGAGTACCCGTCGCCGGGACGCGCCGTGCGCGCCGTCTCCGCGCTCAGCGAGTACGCGTCGTGGCGCCGCCGGCCGCCGCGCATGGTGACGCGCTTCCCGGTGAACCGCCGCCGCGTGGAGCGCATCATCAACCGCCACACGCGCACCGATCGGCTCTTCGTCGACGAGATCGACGCGAAGGAAATCCTGCGCGCCTACGACTTCGTCACGCCGATCGGCCAGGTCGCCGACTCGGCGAAGGAGGCGATCGAGATCGCCGAACGCATCGGGTTCCCGGTCGCGCTCAAGATCCACTCGCCGGACATCGAGCGCCGCTCGACGTACGGCGGCGTCCGCCTGAACCTCGCCAACCCCGAGCAGGTGCGCGACGCGTTCGATCTCACGGTGCTGCGGATCAAGGACCGGTTTCCCGACGCGCGGCTCGAGGGGGTGTACGTCGAGAAGATGTGCCCGCGCGGCCGCGAGGTCGTCCTCGGCATGGAGCGCGATCCCCACTTCGGCCCGATGCTGATGTTCGGCCTGGGCGGCATCTTCGTGGAGGTGATGGAGGACGTCGCCTGCCACCTGGCGCCCATCACCGCGGAAGAGGCGCAGCAGATGCTGCGCTCCACGCGCTCGTACGGCATCCTGACCGGGAGCGGCGACGAGAACGTCGACCTCGACGCCATCGCCACCGGGCTGCAGCGCGTGAGCCAGCTCGCCACGGACTTCCCGCAGGTCGCCGAGCTCGAGATCAACCCGCTCGTCGTCGGGAAGCAGGGGACGGCGCCGGTGGTCGCCGGCGCGCGGATGTCCCTGCGTCGAGCGCCGGAGGAGCATTGATGCGGTCGCGGTCGATCACCGACATCCCCAGGCCGGCCCACGATCCCGGCTGGCAGGACACGTACGCGCACATGATCGCGACGGCGAAAGACGCCATCGCGCGCGTCCGCCCGGGCCAGCGCGTGTTCATCGGGACCGGGTGCGCGCAGCCGCAGGAGCTCGTCCAGGCGCTCACCCTGCGCTCGTCGGAGCTGCCGGACACGGAGATCGTCCACCTCCTGACGATCGGCGAGGCGCCGTACGCGCACAAGAAGCTGAGCCACTCGTTCACGGTCAACAGCTTCTTCATCGCCGACAACGTGAGGGACTTCATCCAGGAGGGTCTCGGCAGCTACACCCCGATCTTCCTGTCGGACATCCCGCGGCTGTTCCGATCCGGCCAGATGCCGCTCGACGTCGCGCTCATCCAGGTCACCCCCCCCGACGAGCGCGGCATGTGCTCCCTCGGGATCTCGGTCGACATCGTCAAGAGCGCGGCGGAGAACGCCGGGCTCGTGATCGCCCAGGTGAACCCCGCGATGCCGCGCACCCACGGCGACAGCTCGCTGCACGTGTACGACATCGACGTGCTCGTCCCGACCGACGCGCCGCTCATCGAGTTCACGCCGAAGGCGCCGACGGAGATCACGCGGCGGATCGGCGGGTTCGTCGCCTCGCTGGTCGAGGACGGCGCGACCATGGAGCTCGGCATCGGCTCGATCCCGCACTCGGTGCTCGAGTTCCTGGGCGACAGGAAGGATCTCGGCATCCACACGGAGATGTTGACCGACTCGGTCATCGACCTCATCGAGAGCGGCGTCATCAACGGCGCGCGGAAGTCCATCGACCGCGGCAAGGTCGTGGCGAGCTTCTGCATGGGATCGCGGCGGCTCTATTCGTACATCCACGACAACCCCGTCTTCGCGTTCCACCCGACCGAGTACGTGAACGACCCGTTCCTCATCGGACGTCAGGCGAAGATGGTCGCGATCAACGTGGCGCTCGAGGTCGATCTCACGGGCCAGGTGTGCGCCGACTCGCTCGGAGACAGGTTCTTCTCCGGAATCGGCGGGCAGGTGGACTTCAACCGGGGCGCCGCCCACTCCGCCGGCGGAAAGGCGATCATCGCGATGCCGTCCACGGCGCGCGACGGGACCATCTCCCGCATCGTCTCCCGCCTGAGCCCCGGGGCCGGAGTCGTCACGACCCGCGGCGACGTCCACTACGTGGTCACCGAGCACGGCGTCGCGTACCTCCACGGGAAGAGCGTCCAGGAACGCGCGCTCGCGCTGATCGCGATCGCGGATCCCGCATACCGGCCGCGGCTCCTGCGGGAAGCCATCGACCTCAAGTACGTGCGCTCCGAGATGGCGGACGTGGAGGGACGGATCATCGTCGGCCCGCAGGATCTCAGGACGAAGGTGCTCCTCGAGGACGGGACACAGGTGAGCATCCGGCCGATGCACCCGACGGACGAGATGCCGATGAAGGAGCTCTTCTACGCGCTGTCGCAGCAGAGCGTCTACTACCGCTTCATGTCGCACCTGAAGCGCTTCCCGCAGAAGCAGCTCCAGAACTTCGTCTTCATCGACCACCGGAACGAAGTGGCGTTCGTCGCCACCGTGCCGGAGGCGCACGGCGACGAGATCATCGCCACGGGCGGGTACTTCCTCGACCCGATGACCAACCGCGCCGAGGTCGCGTTCGTCGTGCGCGACTCGTGGCACAGCCGCGGGATCGGCACGTTCCTGATGCGCTACCTCACGACCGTCGCGAGGCGCAACGGCATCGCCGGCTTCACGGCGGAGGTGCTCCGGCAGAACAAGGCGATGCAGACGGTCCTGCACAACTGCGGCTGCAAGGTGAAGAGCCGGCTCGTCGGCGACGTGTACCACTTCGATCTCGACTTCCATTGATGTTGCCATGGAGGCTCCCCGTGGACGGTACGACGCTGAAAGAACTCGCTGAACGACGCGCCTCGGTGCGCTCCGCCGCGTCCGACGTCGGCGCGCGGCTCGACGGGCGCATCCGCGAGCTCCTCGGGCGCAGGATGCCCGGCGCGGAGGACGACACGGTGCTCGCCCTCCTCGACGGCGAGACCGCGCGCGTCGCGCGGCGCACCGGGTGGAGCTCCCTCGTCGTCAGGACGAACGCCGACGCGACGCGGGCTTCCGTGTACGTCGGGCCGAAGCTCCTCGACGAGGCGATCCTCCCGAGATCGGACGGCGCGACGGACTCCCCTGCGACGCGCGCCGCCCTTGTCCTCCGCTGGTTCGCGGATCGCGGCCTGCGGTTCTCCGAGCTCTCCGGGATCGCCGCGGCGGGCGGCTACCTCTCGGCGGTCCCCCCCGGCACCTACCGCCTGTGTGAAGACATGGTCTCGGATCTCGATCACGGCGCGCTCGCCCACCCGGCGAACCTCGCGATCCCGACCGCGCTCCTGCTCGCCGCCGAGATCGGCCCCGACGCCCTCCGCACGACCACGGATCCGCGCTCGAGCGGTCTCGTCGACGCGGCAGAGCGGCTCGTGCTGTCGTCGCGGTTGAGATCGCGCGGCGAGACGGCCCACGTCGCGAGCCTCCGGGCCGCGGCGAGCCTCGTCGCGAACGCGATGGGGGCGCCGCTCGCGGAGCTGACGATCATCGCCGCCCACCTCGGCCCCGAGTCTTCCGCGGCGCGCATCGCGGGCGGCCGGTTCGAGCGCTTGGCCCCGAGCTTCGGCGCGCTGCCCGGCGCGGCGTCCTCGGGCGCGCTTCCCCTCGCGGAGCTGCTCCTCGGCCTCGCGAGCCACGACCTTCGATCCGACGAGATCGCCGCCGAGGTGCTCTCGGGAGGGGGCGGCCTCGCGATCTTCGCCGGCGCCTCCGACGAGGGCCGGAAGGCGTGGGTCGGCCCGGCGTTCGCCCGCGAGGCGGCGGCGGGCGTCCTCGCGCTCGCTGCGGGGGGGGCGCCGGTCGACGCGGTGGTGCTCACCGGCGAGCTCGTCGAGGACGCGGCGATCGCCGCGGCGGTCGTGAACAACATCCCGCTGGACGCGCCCATCGTGTGCGTGCCGGGCACGCTGGAGACGAGCGCGCTCTGCGCCGGGCTTCTTCGGGCGTGCGCCGATCCGACCGCCGCGGCGGACTACGTCGCGATCCGCGATCGCACCGCCGCCGAGCGCGCCGAGCAGGACCGCGCCCTCGACGCCGCGCTCTTCGGCGCGGAGCGTGCGCAGCGCGCCGTGCCGAGGCGCCGCGCGTGCTCCGTGAACGACATCATCCTCGCCGCCTCGGGGAAGGACGGCGACGCGCTGCCCGTGATCGCCATCGCGGGCGCGGACAACGAGGAGGCCCTGCTCGCGTCCAAGCTCGCCAACAACGAGGGCGGGGTGCGCCTCGCGCGGTTCCTGCTGGTCGGCCCGTACGGATCGATCTCCGACCTCGCCTGGGAGCTCGACGTCCCGATCGACGAGGAGAACTACTTCGTCGTCGACTCGCAGCGCCCGGTGGACACGGCGGTCGCGCTGTACGCGGACGGCGTCGCGGACATCGTCATGAAGGGCGCGGTCACCACGGCGGAGCTCCTCAAGGGCTACTTCTCCGGGCTGAAGGCCCGGGGGCTCGCCCGGCCCGGCCTGAAGCTGAGCCACATCGGGCTCTTCGACGTCCCCGGCCGCTCCAAGCTGATCGCCATCGCGGACGCGGCGCTGAACCCGGACCCGGATCTGGATCTGCGCGCCGTGATCCTCGAGAACTCGCTCGTCGCGCTCCGGGCGCTCGGCATCGATCGGCCGAAGGTCGCCGTGATCTCCGCGACGGAGAAGCCGAGCGACAAGGTGCTGTCCTCCATCGAGGGAAGGAAGATCGCGGAGCGGTTCGAGGGCCGCACGGATCTCATCGTCGAGGGCCCGATCTCCGTGGATCTCGCCCTCTCCCCCGATGCGGCGCGCGAGAAGCACTACGGCGGCCTCATCCGGGGCGACGCGGATCTGCTGCTCGTGCCGACGATAGACGTGGGGAACGCGATCTACAAGTCCCTGACCGTGGCGGGCGGGGCCACGACCGCGGGCGCGGTCATCGGCGGCGCGGCGCCCATCATCCTCACCTCGCGGGGTGACAGCGCGAGATCGAAGCTCTCGTCGATCGCGTTCGCAATCGTGCTCGCGAGGCGATCCGCACAGGAGGCGAACCGATGAGCGACCTTTCCCTCAAGGAGAAGCTCGGCGCCCGGCTCCACGTCGCGCCGCCGTCGTCCCTCTCCGAAGGCGCGCTCTTTTCCGACGAGCGAGGCTGGTCGGAGTTCCTCGCGGCGACGGCGAAGGAGCCGGACGCCTTCTTCCTGCGGCTCGCGGGCGAGCTCGCGTGGCGTGCGGCCCCGGCTTCGTCGGGCGCGCCGGGCGACTGGTTTCCTGGCGGCGAGCTGAACCTCGCCGAGGTCTGCCTCAAGGCGGGCGACGCCGAGGCGGCCTGCCTCCTGTGGCCCGGTGCCGACGGGCAGATCCGCTCCTGGACCCGGGCGCAGCTCGGCGAGCGCGTCGGGGAGCTCGCGGCGCGGGTCCGCGCCCTCGGGCTCGTCGCGGGCGATCGGGTCGAGGTGCTCTCCGCGGGCGGTCCGGATTTCGCGGTCGCCCTGCTGGCCTGCTTCAGCCTCGGGCTCGTCGCACAGCCGTCCGGCC
>JALNZK010000152.1:0-6236 GCA_023229365.1 Pseudomonadota bacterium
CCTCGGGGAGCAGCAGTTCGTCGCGCGCAACAGCTACTTCGTGCCCGCGGCGATGGGCGTCCGCGGCGGGATCCGCATGGGGCTCGTCGACAACCACCTGCGGATCGACAACAACCAGCACGGGTTCATCGCGCTCATACGGGCCATCGAGGCCTACGACCGCCTCGCGGCGAGAGGCGGGCTCACCGAGCGGGATCGCTAGATAGCTGCTACTCGGTCCAGAGCAAATGAACCTCGGCCTCGCTCTGAGCCGCGCCCACGAGGAGCGGGGCCATCGATAAAGCGGCCGTCGCGGGGACTTCCTCGGAGACTTCACGGGATTCAGTCCCAGCGACGACTGCGGCGCGTGGAAAAAGACAAACGAACAGGGACAGGTGGTCGCGACGTCGACGCCCATGACGCTCACCCCGCTCTCCACCATCGCCCCCACCAAACGACTCTGACACTTTCCGTGGTGTCCGGGACCGTCGCGCCGCGCGCGCGATCGTGTATATTCCCCCCATGTCCGCCCGCGGAAAGTCGCTCGGCTCGAGGCTCGCGTACCGGCTGCTCGGGCTCGCGTACCGGGTGTTCGGGTACACGGTCATCGCCGCGTTCGCGCGGCTCATCGCGGTCTACTACTGGCTCTTCCTGCGCGAGACCGTCGCCTCCTCCGTCGACTTCTACGCGGCGCTCTTCCCGGACGAGACGCCGAAGCAGCACCGCCGCCGCGCGCGGGCCCAGTTCCGCTCCTTCACGACCGTGTTCGTGGACCGCTTCCTGCTCGAGACCGGCCGCCACGATCGCTTCACGCTGACCCACGACGGGCTCGACGACATCGTCGCCGCGGCGCGCGAGAGGAAGCCGTTCATCCTGTGGATGGCGCACCTCGGGAACTGGGAGGTGGCCGCGCACTGCCTCAAGCGGTTCGACGTCCCTCTCACGCTCGTGATCGGGCGGTACGAGGACGAGCGGATCGAGCCGCTCCAGCGCGACCGCCTCGCCGCGCAGCGGGTCCGGCTCGTGGCCGTCGACGAGGGCTCGAGCTTCGGCGTGGTCGAGGTCGTGAGGTCGCTCAAGGCCGGCGATCTCGTCACGATCTCCGGCGATCGCCTGTACGACGAGAAGCAGCGCAGCATCGCGGTCGACTTCCTCGGGCACGAGTGCCGCGTGCCGATCGGCCCGTACGTCCTCGCCGGGCTCACGGGCGCCCCGCTCGTCCCGGCGTTCGGGCTGCGCGAGGGGCCGCTGCGCTACAGGTTCGTCGCCCTCCCCCCGCGCCGCGTCGACTTCTCGAGCCGCGAGGGCCGGGAGGCCGCCATGGCCGCGGCCGCGCAGAGCTGCTTCGACGACCTCGCCGGGATGGCCCGGCGCTACCCCGACCAGTGGTACAACTTTTTTGTCTACTGGCGGCAGGGGCATCCACTAAACTAACGATACGATAATCGAGTGATGCTCGGCCGCACCCGCGGCGAGAGGCACAAGGGGGACGTCATGCGCTCGAACGGTCTTAACGGAATCATCGCGCTCGTCGTCGTCGGCCTGTCCTGGGGCTGCGCCGAGAGCAAGGGCAACGAGTCGGACGGCGGCACCGACTCGGACTCCGACACCGACTCGGACTCCGACACCGACTCGGATTCCGACACCGACACCGACACGGACACCGACGCGGATGCGGGCCCGGTCGACGCCGGGGACACCTGCGACGAGCCGATCGTCGTCCCGGACGAGCCGCTCGAGTGGGACTTCGTGAGCGACTGGCAGTACTTCTCCTTCAACAGCTTCGACGGGTCGATGACCGGGTGCGAGGACAACATGGGCAACACCGCCTGGTTCGAGGTCGGCGTGCCCGCGGCGCACAACCTCTCGGTCAAGGTGAACTCGGGCGCCGTGTGCTGGGTGAACTTCCTCGAGAGCTGCGAGGCGGCGTCCTGCCTCGGGTCGGATCTCGCGTCGGCGACGAACAAGCCGCGCTGGCAGAACCTGTCTGGTGAGGATCGGACCGTCTACGTCGCGATCGAACCGAACATCGCGCTGTCGAGCGGGGACATCGACTGGACCTTCGAGCGGTACGAGAAGCACGGCGACACCTGCGAGGACGGCTTCCCGATGGACGACGCGCTCCCCGGCGATCCCCAGACCGAGAACCTGCCGCTCACCGACTACGAGGCGAACGCGCTGCCGAGCGGCTGCTCCGGCTACGGCGGCGTCGACGTCTGGTTCGACATCCCGATCCCGGCCGCGACGAAGATGACGTTCTCCGGCATCGCGCCGTCGGAGTACGGCGACTTCTACTACGGCTACTCGCTGGACTGCGCCTCGTGCGTCCTCTCCAGCTACAGCTACTCGACGGCGAGCTTCGCCTACACGAACTCGACCGCGGAGACGGTCCACGTCTACGCGTACCTGCAGTCCGACGGCTACGCGACGGCGGGCAACTTCGTCGGCACGGTGACGCTCGAGGCGCTGCCCGAGGGCGACGCGTGCGTCGACGCGATCGAGGTCGACTCGACGCCGTACGCCTGGAGCGACACGAGCACGCTGTTCATCCACGACTGCCCGGCCGGCGTGTGCCCGGGCACGACCGGTCCCGACGTCTGGCACGTCGTCGAGGTGCCGGCGGACGCGGTGCTCCGCGTCGAGAAGACCGGCGGCACCGCCGCGACGTTCATCGCCGCGGTGACGAGCTGCGGCAGCTCGCCGACGGTGCTCGACTTCGTCAAGGCGCCGGACGATCCCGAGATCCTCGTGTGGCACAACCCGGGCTCGTCGACCGCGACCGTCTACGTCGTCGCCGGCACGGTGAGCGCCACGTCGCTCGGCGGCGTCGAGCTCACCTTCGATCTGGACGCGCCCGTGGCGGGCGACTTCTGCTCGAACGCCGTCCCGGTCGCCGTCGGGACGACGGCGCCGTTCACCGGCACCTGGTCCTCGTTCCACGACTACTTCTGGGGCGGGCCGGGCTGCGCGGACGCGGACGGCGTCGACGTGTGGTTCGCCGTGGAGGTGCCGTCCGGGCAGCGGGTGACGGCGATCGAGTCCGCGAACGGCGGCGACGTCGGCCTGAGCGTGAAGACCGCGTGCGCGGCCTCGTCCTGCGCGGAGTCGACCGAGGGCTCGGGGGTCGCCCAGCACCTGAACACGAGCACGTCGTCGCAGACGGTGTACTTCGCCCTCGAGCCGCTCGACACGACGCCGACCGCCGCGGGCTACAGCGTCGCCTTCTCCTGGGAGACGCCGCCCGAGGGCGATCTGTGCATCGACCCCATCCACGTCGACACGACCGTCGGCGACGACTCGTGGACCGGCGACTGGGCCGACTTCGGCGACACGATGACGCTGACGGATGCGTCGTGCGCGTCGGCCGACGGGCGCGACGTGTGGTTCGAGGTCGTCGTGGGGCCCGGCCTGGAGCTGACCGTCGTGAACAACGACGTCTGGACCGAGGTGCGCCTGCAGGTCGTCACCGAGTGCGCGGCCGACTCGACCTGCTCCGCCGAAGGCGCGGAGGCGCTCACCTGGCACAACGACGGCGGCGCGAACGCGACGGTGATCATCGCCTTCGAGGCGCTGACGCCGGCGACCGTCGACGGCGCGATCGACGTGTCTTTCCTCACCTCCCCCATCGCCCTCGGCGACAGCTGCTCGCAGGCGTTCGACGTCGACGAGGCCGCCCTCCCGTTCCTGGACGTCCGCGCGCTCGCGGGCTTCAGCGCGGCCTGGCCGAGCGGCGTCTGCACCGACGCGGAGGGGGCCGACATCTGGTACGCGGTCGAGGTCCCCGCGGACCGCGTCGTCAAGATCGAGGAGCCCAACTCGGCGGACACCGTCGTCTACCTCGCGGGCGAGTGCCCGGTCACGGACGCGTGCCTCGCCTCGTCGGACACGCCGGAGAAGGCGAGCTGGTACAACACGACCGGCTCGACCCGGACCGTGTACGCCGTCGTCCGCGGCAAGGCGCCGGGCGACGCCGTCGTCAAGCCCCGCATCAGCGTGACGACCGCGGCGGACGGCAACTTCTGCTCGAACGCGATCCCGATCGATCTCACCGCGGAGCCCTCCGGCGCCTGGGCCGGGAACCTGTCGGGCTTCGTGGACGCCTTCACGGGCGGCGCCGGCTGCGCGGGGGCCGTCGGGCCGGAGGTCTGGTTCGAGGTCACCGCGCCCGCCGACTCGTGGGTGGAGATCGCCAACGGGACGAGCACGCCCGTCTCCGTCCAGCTGTCCGAGGGCTGCACGACGAACGAGTGCTCCGGCGCCGCCGACGATCTGCTCTATTGGAACAACGACACGAGCTCGGAGCAGACGGTGCTCGTGATCGTCGAGGGGGACGGCGTGTCGAGCGGCGCGGTCGCCATGGCGTTCAACCTCATGGAGGCGCCGCCGACCGCGTTCCCGGAGGGCGGCGCGACCGCGGCGACCGGCTGGTACTGGGGCGCTACCGACGAGGACGTCTCGGCGTGCCCGGACATCACGGCGACCGGGACGAACCTGAACCTCACGATGTACTCGACGACGATCAGCGCCGTGAGCATCTCGGACACCGGGTTCTCGTTCTTCGGGGATAGCTACGCCTACGCGTGGATCAGCTACTACGGCTACGTCCTGTTCAGCGACTCGTCGTCCGGTGTGTACGACACCGGGAGCTACGGCTACATCCCCTACTCCTTCTACTACTCCACCTCGTACCCGTTCGCCGCCGTGTACTGGACGAGCATGTACGCGTCGGGGGCGAACAACGTCTACTACCAGATCGAAGGCGACAAGCTGTACCTGCAGTGGCGGACGCTGCCTGAGGAGTACTGGGAGGACTCGAGCACGACGCTGACCTACGACGCCTTCGACATCCGCGCCGTGTTCGACGGCGCGACCGGGACGATCGACTACTGCTACGTCGACACGGACTCCGGGAGCTACGTCGACGACGGCATGAGCACCGCGGCCGGGATCCAGGGCTCCACATCGGAATACCTCGCCTATCGCTCGAACTACGGCGGCACCCAGCCGTCTCTCCCGAGCGGCCTCCACGTATGGTTCGTCGCGCCCTAGCGATCCCGTTGGGGCATGATTCGTCCACCGCCGGCCGCGAAATGGGTTACAATGGCTCGCCCGTTTCGGACGGGCTTATTTCAGCGTGAAAGGGGCAAGACAATGCGGCGAACATCCTGCCTGGCGACTATCGCGGCGCTTTCGGTCCTGTCGTGGTCGTGCGCGGAGAGCACCGAGTCGAACGACGGTGACGGCAGCCCGGACGTGGACAGCGACACGGACTCGGACACGGACTCGGATTCGGACACGGACACCGAGACGAGCACGGACTCGGACACGGACACGGACTCGGACACGGACACGGACAGCGACACGGACGCGGACGGTGGGGTGCCGGACGGGGGCTCGGACTGCGAGGGGGCGATCGCCGTGCCGGACGAGCCGCTCGAGTGGGACTTCGTGAGCGACTGGATGTACTTCACGGAGAACACGTTCGACGGGTCGATGTCGGGGTGCGAGGACAACCTGGGGAACACGGCGTGGTTCGAGGTGCCGGTTCCGGCGGCGCACAGCGTCCGGGTGAACCTGAACCAGGGCGCGGTGAGCTGGGTGAACTTCCTCGCGAGCTGCGACGCCACGGAGTGCGAGGGCGCCGATCTCGCGTCGGCGACGAACAAGCCGCGGTGGCAGAACCTGACGGGCACCGATCAGACCGTCTACGTCGCCGTGGAGACGAACATCGCGCTCTCGAGCGGGGTCATGGACTACACGTTCGAGAGGTACGAGAAGCACGGCGACACCTGCGAGGACGGCATCCCGATGGACGAGGCGACGACGACGACGCCGCAGACGGAGACCGTGCCGGCGTCCGACTTCGAGCTCGACACCTTCCCCACGGGCTGCGGCTCCTCGTACGGCTACTACACCGGGCCGGACATCTGGTTCACCGTCCCGCTGCCCGCGGCGACGAAGATGACCTTCGTGGGGTCGGCGCCTGGGTACTCCTTCATGTACGGCTACTCGCTCGACTGCGACTCGTGCCAGTTCTCGCAGGAGAGCTACTACGGCACGAGCTTCTCCTATACGAACACGACCGCCGAGGTCGTCGACGTCCACGCGTACCTCCAGGGGTACGACGCGGCCGGCAACTACACCGGGACTGTCACGCTCCAGGCGCTGCCCGACGGCGACACCTGCATCGACGCGGCGGAGATCGCGTCGTACCCGCACACGTGGAGCGACACGAGCACGCTGTTCATCCACACCTG
>JALNZK010000152.1:6246-11405 GCA_023229365.1 Pseudomonadota bacterium
GCCGGACGTCTGGCACGAGGTGAGCGTCCCGGCGGACACGGTGCTCCGGGTGGAGAAGACCGCCGGCGCGTCGAACACGTTCATCGCGGCGGTCTCGGACTGCGGGGGCGCGCCGACGGTGCTCAGGTTCGTGAAGGCGCCGGAGAACCCCGAGATCCTGGTCTGGCACAACCAGAGCGCGTCGCCTGTGACGGTGTACGTGGTGACGGGGTTCGTGTCCTCGGGCACGCTGACGACGACGCAGTTCACGTTCAGCCTGGCGGCGCCGGTGCCGGGCGACTTCTGCACGAACGCCGTCGCGGTGCCGCAGGGCTCGACGGCGCACTACACGGGCACCTGGGCGGCGCTCGGGGACTACTTCTGGGGCGGCGCGGGCTGCGGCGACTCGGACGGCGTGGAGGTCTGGTTCGAGGTGCCGGTGCCGGCGGCGCAGCGGCTGACCGTCACGGAGCTGACGGGGATGGACGAGGTGAGCCTGAGCCTCCTGAACGCGTGCGGCGACGCGGCGTGCGAGCTCACCTCGGACACGGGGATCCTGCAGTACCTGAACATCACGTCCTCCGCGCAGACGGTGTACGTCACCGTAGACGCGATGGACGACACGCCGACCTACCCGGGCTATGACGTGACGTTCAACTGGGACGTGCAGCCGCAGGGCGACCTGTGCGCGAACCCGATCCCGATCGACGTGACGAGCCTCGACGTGAGCTGGACGACGGGCGACTGGGCGGACTTCACGGACACGGTGACGATGCTGGACACGTCGTGCGAGGACGCGGACGGCCGCGACGTGTGGTTCGACGTGACGGTGGGGCCGGCGCAGAAGCTCGTCGTGACGAACAACGACCTGTGGACGGAGACGCGGCTGCACGCGGTGAACGAGTGCGGCGAGGACGCCGTCTGCACCGCCTCGGCCGCCGAGACGCTCTTCTGGTACAACGAGTCCGCGTCGAACGCGACGGTGACGATCGGGATCGAGGCGTACGACAACGCGACGGTCGCGGGCGACATCGACGTGACGTTCTCGGCCGAGGCGATCGCCATCGGCGACTCCTGCGCCACGGCGTTCGACGTGAACGAGGCGAGCCTGCCCTGGGAGGACGCCAGGTCGCTCCTCGGCTTCGGCTCGTCCTGGCCGAACGGGGTGTGCGAGCCGGCGTCGGGCAGCACGGTGTGGTACGCGATCGACGTGCCGGACGACCGGGTCGTGAAGGTGGAGGAGCTGAACTCGGTGGACGCGGTCGTCTACCTGACCGAGGACTGCCCGGTCCTGGACACGTGCCTCGGCTCGTCGGACAGCCCCGAGTTCGTCAACTGGTACAACACGAGCGGGGCGACGAAGACCGTCTACGCGGCGGTGCGCGGAAAGACCGCCATCTCGGGCACGGAGCGCACGCGGGTGAGCATCTCCACCGCGGCGGACGGCAACTTCTGCTCGAACGCGGTCCCTGTCGACCTGACGACCGTCGTGACGGACGGGTGGTCCGGCAACCTGTCGAGCTTCGTGGACGGCTTCACCGGCGGCACCGGGTGCGCCGGCGCGGTCGGTCCCGAGGTCTGGTTCGCCGTCACCGTGCCCGCCGGCAACTGGGTCAACGCCACCAACGACGGGGCGACGGCGGTCGCAATCCAGGCGCTCGGGAGCTGCTCGACGAACGACTGCGACGTCGCCGGCGGCAGCTCGACCTGGTGGCAGAACACCTCGACCTCACCCGCAACCGCGTACTTCGTCGTCGAGGGCGACGGCGTCGTCACCGGCGCACTCGATCTGACGTTCACGCGGATGACCACCCCGCCCGAGGTCGAGCTGGGCGACGGGACCTACGACGCCTCGCTGCCGATGGAGCTGTACTACGACTACTCCTACTCGCAATCGATCTACCTCTCGAGCGAGATCTACCCGGGGCCGATCCAGGAGATCGGCTGGGACTTCAACGGCGGCTACTCGTCGACCGAGACGATAGTCATCTACATGGGGCACACGACGAAGACCGCCTTCTCGAGCGGCAGCGACTGGATCCCGTCTTCGGATCTGACCCAGGTCTACAGTGGCACGATCAGCCCGAGCGCGGCCGGGTGGCTCATGGTCGAGCTCGACACCCCGTTCAACTACAACGGCTCGGACAACCTCGTCATCGCGGTCGACAAGAACACCGGCACCTACTACTCCTACGCGTCGGACTTCTACTGCACGTCTACGGCCACGGCGCGCTCGCTCCAGACGTACGGGGACTACTACGACATCCTCCCGTCCGCGCCCACGGCGGCCTACTCGACCACGGCGTACATCCCCAACACGAGGATCCTCTACTAGCGCGAGATGAGGCCCTCCCGGGCCTGCGCCAGCACCCGCGCGCCCTGCGCGATCTGCCGCTCCCAGTAGCCGTCCGCCCGCCCGCTCCGCTCGAGCCCGCGCAGCGCCGCGACGATCTCGGGCTCGATCGGCTCTGGCGGCGCCGGCCACGCGGGCGTGCCGCACAAGGGGAGGTAGGAGTGGAGGTGGACCCTCCCCCGTCCCGCCGCGAGCACCTCCCGGCCGAGCTCTACGCTCAGGAGCCTGTCCGCGAGCGTCTCCCCCGGGAACCCGAACAGGAGATCGACGTGCGGGACGAGGTCGGCGTCGGCGATGAGCCGGATCGCGCGCCGGGACTCGTCGACGGTGTGGCCCCGCCGCATGAGGAGCAGCGTCGCGTCCGATCCGGACTGCGCGCCGACGACGATCGTCCGGTTGCCGAACGCCCGCGCGACGATCTCGAGCAGCTCCGCCCGGACGTGATCCGGCCGCACCTCGGAGGGGAAGCTGCCGAGCGTCATGACCCCGGCGCCCGCTGCGCGGCACGCCCCGGCGAGCGCGGTGAGCGACTCGGCCGGCCCCGCATACGGTCCGCCGCGGTACGCGAACGCGTCCGGCGCGAGGAAGCGGAACCGCCGGTGCCCGCGCGCGACGGCGTGGGCGATCCCCGCCGCCGCAACGGACGGCGAGCGGAAGCGGGGCCTGCTCCCGTGCAGGGCCGGGACCTGGCAGAAGGCGCAGGCGTGCGGACACCCCCGAACGATCTCGACGAACGGGAACTCCTCGGTCGCCTCCGTCGCGTGCGGGGCGGCGTCGATGTCGACGGGCGGGCCGGGATCACGGATGATCGGATCCCGCGCGACCCGCGCCCGGTCGGGGTCGTCGCACCACGCCGCGGCGAACTCGGGGAGCGTGCGCTCCGCCTCGCCGACGAACACCGCGTCGAACCCCAGCGCGACGGCGCCGTCCGGATCCGCGCTCGGGTGGCTGCCGCCCGCGACGAGGAGCGGCCGCTTCGACGCCGCACGGACGTCTGCCACCTCGGCCGCGACCGCGTCGAGCTCCACCGTGGTGAACGAGTACGCGAGGACGTCCGCGGGCTCGAGATCCCCCGGAGGAGGCGCCGCGGTCCTGGTCGTGAGCCTCCCCGCGCCGACGAGCGGCTCGAGCGTCGCGCGCACCGCGGCGAGCGAGTTGCGGTTCTCCTCCGTGCGCCGGAAGACGAATCGGGGCGGCCTGTGGGCGGTCCTCTGACGCATGGGGTCAAGAGTGTTCACTCCTCAAATTGGGCCTTAGGGATACCAGTTGTCCACCCGTTCGTTTCGGGTACCTCCTGGAAAGATCCTGCCGGCGCGCCGGGGCGCTCCCTGCGGATTCGCTGGCGCGTCGCGGGCTCTTTGCCTATGATGCGGCCCGTGCCGGGGAGAACCCATACCGCGTTCCTCGTCCTCGCGCTGCTCGCGGCCCCGCTGGCCGCGGTCGCGCAGGACGGCGGCGCACCGGACGGCGGCGTCGAGCTGTGCACCGAGCCCGCGGGCGTCGGCAACGAGGGCTACCAGTCCGCGTACGACTGGGACGACGACGGCCTCCTCGACTGGGACGACAGCTGCCCGCGCGGCTACGAGCCGGGCGCGTACGACGTGGACGACGACGGGGTCGGCGACGTCTGCGACAACTGCCCCGCGTACGCGAACCCGGATCAGTCGGACATCGACGGCGACGGGATCGGCGACGCCTGCGACAACGACGCGGACGACGACGACGTGCTCGACTTCTCGGACAACTGCGGCGGCTCGGACGCGGCCGACGGCGGCGCCGACGCGATGCCGGTGCACAACCCCGGGCAGGAGGATCTGGACGGCGACGGCCTCGGCGACGCCTGCGATCCGGACCTCGACGGCGACGGGATCGACAACGCGATCGACCCGTGCCCGTACGACGCGGCCGCCGACGGGACGATCTGCAACGCCGACCCCGACGGCGACGGCTTCCCGACGTACAACCTCAAGACCCCCGAGAACACGATCAACGACAACTGCCCGGAGACGTTCAACCCGTTCCAAGAGGATCTCGACGAGGACGGCACGGGCGACGCCTGCGATCCGGACCTCGACGGCGACGGGATCCCGGACACCGCGGACAACTGCCCGCTCGCGGCGAACCCGGACCAAGAGGATGGGGATCGCGACGGGATGGGAGACACCTGCGACGACGACGGGTTCTGCTTCGTCGTGCGCGGCGAGGCCGACGCCTGCCTCGACCCGGCGGGCCCGTTCGCGGTGCTCGCGCCGGACTCCCTGGACGTGGACACCGGGGACGAGGTCCGCCTGCGCCTGTTCTCGAACCGCGAGGACGCCCACCTCGCGTACACATGGGCGATCGTCCAAGGACCGTCATCGACCGGCCTGTCCAACGCGTCCGGGGAGGCGGCCTGCTCGACCCCGTTCGAGTACCACTACGTCGAGGGCGAGGAGCCCTCTTTCGCTCCGTCGAAGCCCGGGACGTACACGCTGAGGGTCTCCGCCACGCTGGTCGACGACCCCGAGAGCCCCACCGCCACGGACACGATGACGGTGCGGGCGTACGGCTCGATCGTCGGCTCGAGCGACACGTGCAACTGCAGCCTGGTGGGCGCCGACCGCAGTCGCGGCGCGCCGGGCTTCTCGCTCCTGCTCGCGGCGCTCGCGCTGCTCGCGATGGTCAGTATCTTCCGCGCAAGATGAGGAACACGGCGTCGCCCTCGGGATCGATGGGCTCGATCTGGTGCGGCGTGCCGTCGGCGCCCTGGTAGACGTACCCCGGGATCCGGGTGCCGACCCGCGCCGACACCCGCGCCCCGCCGAGGTCCGTCGCGCACGCCACGGAC
>JALNZK010000153.1 GCA_023229365.1 Pseudomonadota bacterium
TCAAGAGGCCTCGCGCTCGCGCATGAACGTCGTCTGGCGGCTCCCGACCGAGGACCTCGAGAAGAAGTTCCTCGACGAGGCCGGCAAGAAGGGCTTCTCGGGGCTCAAGGGCCACCGCTCGGTCGGCGGCTGCCGCGCGTCGATGTACAACGCCATGCCGGTCGAGGGCGCGACCCAGCTCGCCGCCTTCATGGCCGACTTCAAGAAGGCGAACGCGTAGAGCTTTTCCTTCCCCTGCCGTCCACTTCGTCCATTCCGTCCATTGAGTCCATTCCGCCCCGATCTTCCCGCGCGGGATCCGCGCGGGCTGGAGGAAGGCGCCGCGCCGATCTAGACTGCGGGCATGGCACTATCACCAACGAACACGCCGTTGGCGGCCGCGATGGTATTGTTGCTCGCTGCGTGCGGCGCGGCCCCCGCGCCGAAAACGATGGCGGATGCGGTCAAGTCGCCGCCGGCGGCCTCCGCCGAAAGCGCCGACTGCAAGGCCGAGCGGCTCGCGATCATGGACGCCATCGAGCAGTCGCAGGCGAAGCCGTGCGCTGCGGATGCGGAGTGCGCCACCGCGACGAACCCCGGCTCGTTCGTGAAGGAGTTCGACGTGGTGGTGAACGCCGCGGATCGCGAGGCCATCGACGCCCGCTCGCGCGCCCACCTCGACCGCTGCGGCGCCTTCCACTACTACGAACCGACAAACGCGATCCGCGTCGTCGAGGCGGCCTGCCGGGACGGCCGCTGCGCGGAAGAGGAGACGGTGCTCCACGTTGATGAGTGACGCGAGCATCGATCGCCGCGCCCGAAGCTGGTATATTCCCGCGTCATGACCGAATCGAACGAGCTCCCGGCCCCGACCTGCGGCGACTGCAAGGCGTTCTACAAGGAGGCCAAGGACGAGACGGGGAGCGTGCGCGGCCTGTGCATGAAGCGCCCGGAGCTTGGCGAGCTGCCGGCGAGCCTGCCGTACTGCCACGTGTTCACCGTGCGCGACTCGCGGGTGGGGAAGGTGCGCCCGGTCGACAAGGGCAAGCCGGACCCGCGGCGGGCGAGGCGCGGGGGCGAGGATCCGGTCGACCGGGAGGAGCGGCGGCGGGCGACGCTCGGCGCGCCTGTCGAGGGCGACACGGGAGGGGAGATCACGATGGACCGAGACGGGCTGAAGCAGGTGCTGCGGGAGTTGCTCGAGGAGGAGACGCTCTACGGGTACCCGGAGATGGGGAGCCGTTGGCAGGGCGGGGCGCTCGTGATCAAGCCCGAGAACCCCGAGAACCAGCCGAAGGAGATCCCGATCGAGACCTTCTTCCACAAGATCGTGATGCTCCGGGATCGCCTGCGCGTGCTCGAGGCCAAGGTCAACGGTCACGAGAAGCTGAGCGAGGCGGACAAGGTCGAGCTGCAGGGCTACATCACGAAGTGCTACGGCTCGCTGACGACCTTCAACGTCCTGTTCAAGAACCGCGACGACCAGTTCACCTCCAAAGGCGAGTAGGGGCGGACCGACGTGTCCGCCCGGGAAAGGAGATACGCATGGCTCGAATCACGCTCAAGGGGAACCCGTTCGACACCAGCGGCGAGCTCCCGAAAAAGGGGACGATCGCGCCGGAGTTCACGCTCGTCGGGCTGGATCTCGCACCCTCGCACCTCTCGCAGTTCTCCGGGAAGAAGGTGCTCAACGTCTTCCCGAGCCTGGACACGCCGGTGTGCGCACTCTCGGTGCGGGCGTTCAACGAGCGCGCGGCCGGCAAGCCTGGCGTTACCGTTCTCAACGTCTCGGCCGATCTGCCGTTCGCGCAGAAGCGGTTCTGCGGCGCCGAGGGGATCGAGCGCGCCGTGACGCTGTCGTGCTTCCGCTCGACCTTCGCCAGGGACTACGGGCTCGAGATCGCGAACGGCCCGCTCCAGGGGCTCTGCTCCCGCGCCGTGATCGCGCTCGACGAGGAGAACCGCGTCGTCTACACTGAGCAGGTCCCGGAGATCGCGCAGGAGCCGGACTACGACGCCGCCCTCGCCGTGCTGTAGAAATCCGCTGGTTGTCGAAGGGCATCCTTGGGCCGTTACTTCCGGCCCGAAGTCGGGTAATAATCGCCGCTCAACACCGTCTCAAGGACGAAGAAAGGGGGCATCATGGGCTTCTTCAAGAAACTGTTCGGCGGGGACGAGGCCGAGGATCCGCGAGCGGCGGCCGAGGCGCTGCGCAAGAAGGCGCTGCAGGGGACGGGGGACGTGGAGGGCGAGGAGGACATCAGCGTCCACGGCGAGAGCGACGACGCCAAGATCATCAAGAAGACGCCGGGCGCGGATCTCGTCGAGGAGGACGGCGAGACCCAGTGGGTCGATCGCGTCGACACCGACGTGCCGCGCGCGTCGTGGAAGGACGTGTGGGGTCCGCTCGCGAAGCTCCCGCAGGAGAAGCGTCTCGAGGAGTTCTGCATGCACCAGCGCGTGTTCGACACGGCGCGCCAGGGCGATCCGCTCGAGGGCGAGACGAAGCTCCTGGGCTTCGGCTACGAGTGCGTGGGTCAGTTCTTCTACGTGAACGCCACGATCCTGAAGCACTTCGCGACGCCCCAGGGGCCGAACGTCGGCGACGCGATCATCGACAGCCAGCAGTACATGAACGCCGTGATGCGCGCCGACGCCCGGATCCGCGACGCGGAATCGGCGCAGGTCGCCGCGGCGAACCCCGAGCTGCTCGCGCCGGTGGAGGGCGTCACGGTCGAGCTGTACGCGGAGATCTCGGCGCGGCTGGCCCAGGGGATGAAGCAGCCGGAGCTCATGCAGCTGCTCGCGCAGCACAAGCTGGACTTCCCGACCTGGGAGCGCGCGTCGAAGACCTGGAACGACCGGATGTCCAAGGACACGACGTTCACGATCACGCAGATCTACAGCAAGGCGTTCATGGGCTCGGGGCAGGGACAGTTCGGCGCGGCGGCGCAGGCCGCGAGCGCCACCAACTGGAACGGCAGCGCGGCGGGGGGCGCCGAGCCGATGCCGTTCGACAAGGTCTGCGAGATCCAGGGCGCCATGAGCGCGTGGTCGAAGAGCGGCAAGGACGTCAACGCGCTGCTCAAGAAGCACTTCAACATGGTCGCCGCCGACTGGTCCGCCGCGAGCACCTGGTGGATGACGCAGCTGATGGCCGACATCCCGCGGTTCGACGTCTACAACAAGAAGTGCGAGCAGTACGAGAAGAAGTACGGCGAGTCGCTCGGCAGCGACGACGACATCAAGTTCTAGAAGCGGGCGCGGTGGAAAATGGCCAGGGACATCGACGAGGTCGAGGCGGCGTTCGTTCGTGAGATCGCGGCGGTTCGAGCCGAGGCCGGTCCGGCCGAGGTGGGGGCGCGCGTGAACGCCCTCGTCCTCGCCGCGGCGAAGGAGCTCGACGGGCTCGCCGCGACCGTGCCCGCCGCGCGGCTCAACGACGCGTGGGATCGGCTCTCCAAGACGGCGCTCGACGCCAAGCAGGCGGAGGGCAAGCCGCGCAAGCCCTCCAGGCTCGGCAACCTGTTCGCCAACGCGACCGCCAACGTCGAGGACTCGCCCTTCAAGGACGTGAAGTGGGAGCGGCGGTTCCTGGTGCTGTGCACGAGCTGCGGCGCGCCCCAGCAGACGCCGCGCGACTTCAAGTGCGCGTACTGCGGCGGCGACGTGTTCCGCCGCCCCGAGGAGGATGGGGGATTCAGATGAACTCCACGCAGAAGGGCCTCTGGGAGAGGTGGCAGGGGTTCCTGTCCAAGATCGAGGAGCGGAAGAACGAGATCCTCGCCGAGGCCGAGGAGGGGCTCGCGGAGCTCATCGGTGCCTACCCCGACGATCCGATGCCGCTCGGCAACGCGCTCCAGGGGCTCAGGTTCCGCTTCGAGGAGCTGAAGAAGAAGGTCGACGACACCTGGGAGCAGGCGGTCGAGCCGAAGTTCGAGGAGGCCGACGCGGGCGGCTTCCTCGACGCCGGGCTCGATTCGAAGCAGGACTACCTCCTCGGCATCGACGAGGCCTGGGCTGCCTTCGAGGCGCGCATGAACGGCGTGTTCTACAAGCGGCTGCGCCCGCGGGCCGAGGCGCTGCTCGGCAAGGCCGTGGAGTGCATGTACTGCCGCGCCGAGCTCGACATCCCCGTCCCCCACGAGTCCGTCTCCCTGACGTGCCCGTTCTGCCACGCGGTCAACCAGATCATGCCCGAGACCGCGGTGGCGATCTTCTTCGCGGGCGCGCCGGACGCGATCGCGGCCGAGGCCGCACTGCCGCTGCGGTACGAGATCGAGCGGTTCCGGATCGGGGTCGATCGAAGGCGGCGCGCGTCCGGTTGGGCGAACGAGCCGGTCGAGAGCCTCGACAGGTGGGAGGCGATGGAGCGCGCGTACTGGGAGAGGTACGCCGCGGTGAAGGGCGAGGCCGCCGGGCTCCCGCCCGACGCAGAGCTCGTCGCGAGCCGGATGGAGTGGTTCCGCAAGTACACCCTCATGACGAACCAGGCGTGGCGCAAGGCGAAGGGGCTCTGACGTAGGGGTTACAAGATCAATCGCAACAACGACTCCGTGACGCCGCCGCCCGCCGCCGAGCAGTTGCACCCATCGGCCGAGCCGTCGAGCTCGATCTCGGTGCCGCCGTCGCTCTCGCAGAGGCCGCCGTCCGGCCATTCGAGCGGGGCGCCCGTGTAGTCGACCAGCCGGTCGCGCAGCGTCGCGGCGGTCCCGCCGGCCGCAGACGAGTCCGGGGGCTCGGCGCCGAGATCGCCGCTGGCGCGGAACAGATCCGGATCGCCCGCGCCGGTGAAGTCCTGGTGCTCGAACAGGAAGCCCGCGACGCCCGCCTCTGCGAAGCGCTCGACCGTCGAGAGATCGTCCGCATCGCCGAGCAGGTGCCAGTCGACGGTCCCGATCGGCAGCTGCCACAGGAGGATCGGCACGCCCGCGGCCGCCGTCACCTCGTCGAACCACGCGAGGTTCGTCTCGAGCGCCGCGTCATCCCAGGGCTCCCACCACGCGGCCTCGTCCGGCTCGAGGTGCGGGTGCTCGCCCACGAGGACGTCCCACTCGCCCATGCCGCCGTAGAAACCGGTCACCACCTCCGGGAACTGGCCGACGCGGAAGTTCGACGCGTGCCACCCGAGGCGGACCGACGGCGCGTGCAGGTCGCGCAGGGCGAGGAGCGCGTGGCCGAGGCCGCTCGCGTTGTCCGCGAACGCGCCGAGATCCGGGTGTCCGGAGCCGGCGACCTGGACGTCGATCGACGTCGCGTCGGCGTTCCCCTCGACCCCCATGGCCCACATCATGAAGCCGAACGAGTCCGGCTCGACGTGGAGGAGCGACGGCGGATCGAGCGCCGCGAGCGTCTCGAGCACGAAGACGAAGTTGTCGAAGTACGTGCGCATGAGCGCGGGATCCGCGAGCACCTGCCGCACGATCTCGGCCTCCGTATCCCCGGTCACGCCCGCGTCCTGGCCGAGGATGAGGAGCTGGTAGAACGTGAACACCGGCAGCGCGCCGACCGAGGTCGCGACCGCGTGCTTCTCGCCGATGAACCACTCGTAGTCGTCGAGCGCGGCCGGATCAGGCGGCACGAGGTAGAGGTACACGAAGCCCCACTCGACGCCGTGCGTGTCGTGCGCCTCGACGAGCCAGTCGCCGGCGACCGAGAAGCTCGAGATCCCGAACGGGACGGTGTTCCCGAGATCGTCGCAGATGTCGAACGCCGGGTCGGCGGAAGCGGACAGCGGCGAGGCGAGCGCCGCGAGGAGGAGGAGCGAAGGGATGCCACGGAGTTTCATTCGACGAGACTAGCGCAAACCGCCGCCGTCGTCTCTTTCGTCTCTTCGGTCCCTTCCGTCCCTTCTCCCCCGCTCAGTCCGGCAGCTTTACGAACCCCTTCTCCTGGCGCATGTCCATCTCGGCGCGGGCGCGCCGGATCATCGTCTCGGCCTTCTCGAACGCCTGGCCCGGCGTGAGCTTGAGCTGCGCGACGCCCTGCTCGATCGCCTTCTGGCCGACGGCGACCGCCTCGCGCGGGAATACGACCCAGTCGTCCATGGTCGGCAGCAGGCGGTCCTCGCGCATGCCCATGTCCTCGGCGACCTTCGCGAGCTCGCGTGCGGCGGCGATGCACATCTCGTCCGTGATCGTCGTGGCCATGACGTCGAGCGTGCCGCGGAAGATCCCGGGGAAGCCGAGCGAGTTGTTCACCTGGTTGTCGAAGTCCGAGCGGCCCGTCGCCACGATGCGCGCGCCGGCTTCCTTCGCGTCCCACGGCCAGATCTCCGGAATCGGGTTTGCGCACGTGAAGACGATGGCGTCCTTGTTCATCGACTTGATCCACGCCGGCTTGATGGTGTCCGGGCCGGGCTTCGAAAGCGCGATCATCACGTCCACGCCCTCGAACGTCTCCGCCGGTCCGCCGGTCCGCTGCTCGCCGTTCGTGATCTGGACGATCTCCCATTTGTACTTGTCGCTCTTCAGGTCCGTTCGGCCCTTGTGCATGATGCCGACCGTGTCGCACATGAAGGTGAGCGACGGATCCACACCCGCCTTGGCGAGCATGATCGCGATCCGCTGGTTCGCCGCGCCCACGCCGAGCATGCCGATCTTCACCTTGCCGATCGGCTTTCCGACGATCTTCACCGCGTTGATGAGGCCGGCGAGCGTCACCGCGGCCGTGCCCTGCTGATCGTCGTGCCACACCGGGATGCGCGCCTCCTTGCGCAGCGTGTCGAGCACCTCGAAGCACTTCGGCTTCTCGATGTCCTCGGGGTTGATCCCGCCGAACGTGGGCTGGATCGCCTTCACGAAGTCGATGATCTGCTGCGGCTCGTGGGCCTCGATGCACAGCGGCACCGCGTCGACGCCGCCGAGGTACTTGAAGAGGATCGCCTTGCCCTCCATCACCGGGAGGCCGGCCTCAGGGCCGATGTTGCCGAGCCCGAGGACGCGCGTGCCGTCGGACACGACCGCGATCAGGTTCCCTTTTGCCGTGTGCTCGAAGACCAGCGCGGGGTCCTTCTGGATCGCCTTGCACGACGCGGCGACGCCGGGCGTGTACCAGATGGCGAAGTCGTTCAGTTCGCGGATGCAGCACTTGGGAACGACCTCGATCTTGCCCTTGTAGAAGGGGTGGAGCCGCATCGCCTCGGCTGCCGGGCGCTCGGCTTTCGCAATCAGTTCTTCCTTGGTCATTTTCGTCTTAGGCATGGAGGGTTCCTTTCGGGTTGGGCGCAGTGAGTGTATGTCCCACGACGATCCCTGCACAAGCCCATCCCGCCGTTCGCCCGCAGGGTCTATGACCTACGTCACAAGCGGTGCTTCGCGATCATGAGGCGGAGGTCATGGTTTTGCACGGTCGAGGTACGCTTCCGGGCTCGCCGCGAACGCCCGGGCGTGATCCTCGAGCAGGAAGTAGTAGGTCTTCCCCCCGTGGACCCGCGTCGCGACCGACTCCCTCCCGTTGAACTCGAGGCCGCACACCGGGCACGCGACCTGCGCGTCCGGGAGCGCGCCGCGATCGGGCGCCGAGCCCTCCGCCGCCTGCGGGGTCACGGGTGTCGCCCCGTCACCGCACCCGCGGCACGCCGGCAGCGCGAGCGTCAGGGCGAGGATGAAGAGGACGGCGCGCGTCATGTCGACACCTCCTCGGTGAGGATACCTCGGCTCGCCGAAAAGGTCGCGCTCCCTCGTCGTCGCCGGTTCTTGACAAGGAACGGAGCCGACCGGTACGCCCGTGGCAGGCATGTGGTTGCGCATGAAGAGACTGATCCGCCGCTTCTTCGGGCCGTGGGCCGCGTTCGAGGGGCTCGCGGCGAAGCCGTGGTACCCGCGGTTCCACGATGTCGTGTTCGTCGCCCTGATCGTCGCGTTCGGCGCCGGGGCCGGCCTCGTGATCGTCGAACCGTGGAAGGGATCCGCGCGGCCGCTCGACGAGATCCGCGTCGGCGGCGTCGCGCTCGCTCCCGGCGACCCGCGGCCCGAGGCGCTCGTCCGGGCCGCGCGCGCGAGGCTCCAGGCCGAGGTGACCCTCGCCGGCCCGGGCGTGGAGAGCACGACGACCTGGGCCGCGCTCGGCGCCGAGGTGGACCTCGACTCGTTGAGCCGCATCCTCGTGGACGGGGCGCGCGCCGGGAGCCCGCTCGTCCGCTACAACCGCGCCGAGGCGAAGACCCCGGGCGTCGCCTCCGTGGAGCTCCCCGTCTCCCTGGTCTCCGGGGCGGCGGTGGAGTCGCTCGTCGCGATCAAGGAGATGATCGACCGCAAGCCGAGGAACGCGCGGTTCGACTTCTCGAAGGGGCGCGTGGTGGAGGAGGAGGGCGGCCGGGCCCTCGACGTCTACACCACGCTCGACAGGCTCGATCGCGCGCTCGCAGACGGCGCCTCTCGCGTCGAGATGGCCGTGACCGAGGTCGGGGCCGCGGTCTTGCGCGGCGATCTCGAGGGGATCGAGGTCGGCGAGGTCGCGGGGTTCTACGAGACGCCGTACTCGCGCCAGCTCAAGGATCAGGACCGGACGCACAACGTCCGGCTCGGCGCGTCGCTGCTCGACGGCCAGGTGCTCCTGCCGGGCAAGATCTTCTCGTTCAACGACGCCGTGGGCGATAGGATCGAGGCGCGCGGCTTCCGGTTCGCGCCGGTGATCGCCGGCGGCGCGCTCGTCGAGGGGATGGGCGGGGGGACGTGCCAGGTGGCGTCGACGCTGCACGCCGCGGCGTTCTTCGGCGGGCTCGTGATCGAGGAGCGGCAGCCGCACTCGCGGCCGAGCTCGTACATCAAGATGGGGCTCGACGCCACGGTCGTGTACCCCTCCGTCGATCTCAAGCTGCGCAACCCGTTCGCGTTCCCGGTCGTCATCCACTACACGGTCGAGAGCGGCGTCGCGCGCGTGGAGCTCCGCGCGGTGGAGCGGCCGTTCACGGTCACGCTGCTGCGCAAGGTGATAGGCACCGTGCCGTTCCAGACGCGGACGATCGACGATCCGCACCTCGCGCGGGGGCGGGAGGTCACGACCCAGCTCGGCGTGCCGGGCTACACCGTGCGGCGCTACAAGATCATCGAGCGGGACAAGGTCGCGTACAGGTTCCCGTCGGTCGACACCTACCCGCCCACCCTGCAGTTCGTGCACCGGGGCACGGGCGATCCCGCGGCGGTCAAGGACGACCCCGAGGCGCCGAAGCAGGATCCGCACAACCCGTACCGCGCGAGCGACTCGCTGCGCATGGTGCAGGGCCAGAACGGGCTCTGGTACGAGTCATCGCACGACTGAGCTCAGAACCCGGTGAGCTCCGGGATCATCTCGCACAGCATCCTTCCGGATTCTCCGACCATCTGCAGGCTCTGCCCGAGCCCTTTGACGATGAGGTCGAGGTGGAGGACGGTCTTGGGGTTCATGATCGAAGAGGGCGCGGCGGTGATCAGCTGCTGCCCCGCCGCGATCAACTCCTGCACGGTGGTGACGGTGCTCCGCGCGGCCCGGGCGATGGTCGTCGCGACGGTCGCGAGGTTGCGCAGCTTGTAGTCGACCTGCGCGCCGGCGGGGGAGAGCTGGGTCGAGAGCGCCGCGTCCACGGCCGACTTCACAGGTCCCGTCGGGAGCTGGGACTGGCCCGCCCGCGCGGCCGCGAGGGTCCGCAGGTTGAAGATCGTCTGCTTGGTCTGGTACATGAGCGCGTACAGCTCGGCCGACCGCTGGAAGAACAGGTCATACGACGGCACCCCGATCCGCACGTACTTGAAGCTCACCGGCCGCTCGGCAGACCTCCCTGCGTTGAGGAAGTTCACGGAGGGGTCGTTCTCGAACTGCGCGAGCGACGGTTCGATGTCCGCGAGCCTCACCTCGCCGGGGGGCGGCGCCTCGACGAGCCTCTCGACGAGCAGCTCCGTCGTCTGCGCCATCGCGCCGCCGAGCTCCCGCATGGCCCCGGGCAGCTCCTCGAGGCTGTCGAACTTCACCTGCTTGTCGACGAGCGTCTCGCCGTTGTAGCTCGCCTTCACGAACCCGGTGCCCTGGACCTTGAACAGGCTGCAACCGGGCGCGAGGACGAGGATGAGCAGAGTCGCGAGCGCGAACGTGACCCTCGATTTCATGAGGGCCGCCGCCGAGGCGGAGCGGACGCCTTCCGCGCCTTGCCATGCAGCGCGGCGAGTCGACGCCGCGCGATCTCCGCAAGCCGCTTCTCGTCGACATCGGGTGTGTTCTTCATACTGGCGAGTATGCCGAAAAACGTTTGGTGCGTCACGGTCTGCCGTGGCGAGATCGCGACGGCGATCGCGGTGCGTGGATTGGCGTTGGATCTGGCGCCGGGGTTGATCGAGCAGGAGCCGTCGAAGGAGCCGCCGACGAGCGAGGAGCTGGCTCTGACCGCCGAGAGGGAGAAATTGATCCGGCTCGTCGAGGCCGCGCCGGAACTGCTGCCGCTCAAGGAAACTAAACCAGCGAAGTGATTGCCTTCGGGATCGCGTCGATGAGATCGGAGCAGACGAGGCCCGCCTCGCCGCCGATCTCCTCGGCCGCGAGGTCGCCCGCGAGGCCGTGGAGGTAGGTGCCGAGCTTCGCCGCGTCGAGCGCCGGGAGCCCCTGCGCGAGCAGGCCGCCGACGATGCCGGTGAGCGCGTCGCCCATGCCGCCCGACGCCATGCCCGGGTTGCCGGTCGGGTTGACGAACGCCGCGCCGCCCGCGTCCGCGACCACGGAGCGCGCGCCCTTCAGGATCACGACCGCGGCGTACTTCTTCGCCGCCCTGCGCGCCGCGCCGATGCGATCCTCCTGCACGTCCGCGTTCGCGACGCCGAGCAGCCGCGCCATCTCGCCCGGGTGCGGGGTGAGCACGAGCGGCGCCCCGCCGGGTTTGAAGCCTTCGGGCGCGGCGGCGAGCGCGTTCAGGCCGTCCGCGTCGACGACCGCGGGCAGGGCGAGCGTGCCGACGAGGTGCAGCACGGCCTCGGTCGCGCCCGTTCCCGTGGAGAGGCCGGGGCCGATCGCGACCGCGGTCTTCCCGGCGAGCAGCGCGTCAAGCCTCCGCCTCTCGCCCTCCGAGAGCGCGGCGTCGGCCGACGCCATCGCCGTCTCGACCATCGCCTCGACGCACTGCTCCTCGACCGCGGCCCGCGCGTCGCCGGCCGTCGCGATCGTGACGAGCCCCGTGCCCGCGCGCATCGCGGCGCGGCCGCACATGACCGCCGCGCCCGCCTTGCCCGCCGATCCCGCGATCGCGAGCAGGTGGCCGAACGTTCCCTTGTGCGCGGAGGGATCGCGGCGGGGCACGAGCGCCCACAGCGACTCCGGCCCGAGCAGCGCGCCGTCGGTTCCGGCCTCCTGCGACACGCAGGCGGGCACGCCGAGCGGCACGACGTGGACC
>JALNZK010000154.1 GCA_023229365.1 Pseudomonadota bacterium
TGACCGTCACCGTGCGCTGCGGGGAAAACGAGCCTCGGTCGAGTAGGAGAGTCTCGAGGGAGTCGCCGCTGAGCAGCTCCATGACGATGAAGGCCGTCCCGTCGTCCTCGACGCCGACGTCGAAGATCTCCACGATGTTGGGGTGCCCGATGGCACTCGCGGACTGGGCCTCGAGGAAGAACCTGTGGACGGTGGCCTTGTCGTCCGTGGCCACGGTGTTCATGACCTTGACCGCGACCCGACGGCTGATCAGGGTGTGCTCGGCTTCCCACACCGTTCCCATGCCGCCCTCGCCGATGAGCCGCACCAGCCGGTACTTCTTGTCGAGGACTCTGCCGAGTAGTTCGCTCATGTCGCTTTCATGTTCGTGCTTGGAGCGACATCAACGTAACGACGATAACCGAGAAGGCAAGCGCGGTGGGCGTTGCGCCCGGACACGAAGACGATTGATTTCGGCAGTGCGGATTGCGCTGAACGACGCGGCGGGCCTACCGTCGGTTCGGGCGGGGATCAGTCGTCGAAGTTGCCGGCCGCGCCCTTGTCGGAGGCGATCGTCTTCGCGCGCTCGCGGATCTTCTCGGGGGTCCAGTCGGCGGCCTTCTCGACGCGCTCGGCCTTGGGCCCGAGGTCGAAGGAGCCGGCCTTCAGGATCGCCTCGATGCCCAGATCGGCCGTGTCCGTGGCGTAGAAGACGTTGGCGAAGAGGTTGTAGACGAAGTCCTCGACTGCCTGGATCGACCGCTCCCGGATCGCCGCGGGCTGGCGCTGGATCTTGTTCTCGAAGGGCAGGTTGATGCTCTTGTAGTCGCCGGCCTTCCACTTCTTCTCGGTGCCGTACGCGACCATCTCCGCCCACAGCTCCTCGGTCACGCCCGCGCCCGGGACCTTGACCAGGCGCTTCTCGGCGTCGAGCTCGGCGTTGCCGTAGTCGTTGACCTTGACGCCCCAGCTGATCATCTGCAGCGCGGTGGCGACGTTCGCCTTGGTCGTGTGGGTCTCCTTGGCGATGCGGCGCAGCCTTTCGCTCGAGTTGCCCGAGGTGCCGTGCTGCGCGCCCGAGAGCTTGTAGGGCTCGAGCGCCTCGTGGATCCCCGCGGTGAGCTCCACCTGGATCCCGGCCTCGCTCGCCTCGATGCCGTGGGTCGTGCCGTTGTTGAGGGCGATCCAGTCGGGGAAGATGCCGTGGGCGTTCAGCCCGCGGATCAGGAACAGCGCCTCCCCCTTCGTGGACAGTCCCTCCTTGCCCTTGATCTCGCCGACCTCGGTCTCGTGCCCGGCCCAGGCCGGGATGTACTGGTTCAGATCGAGGCTGGCCAACAGGTTCTCGTCGTCGGGCAGGTGCGAGGCGTCGATGGCGATGGAGGTCAGGCCGGCCTCGAACATCGACGGGATCTCGGTGCGCGCGGCCTCGACGTCCTTGGCGCCCTTGATCCCGTAGTGATCGGCGTGGAGCGCCACGGGCACGGTGATGCCGAGCTCGTTGGCCACGGCGTCGACGTAGGTCGCCATGTTCCAGTAGTTCACCGCGCAGTAGGCGCCGGCGCCGCCCTCGGACTTGGCGATCTCGATGATCACCGCGGCGTTCGCGCGCTGCGCGGCCCTGAGGACGCCCTGGATCACCAGCCTGTTGCGGGCGTTGGCCGCGATGGTCATGGCCTTGCCCTTGGCGCGCATGGCGCGGTCCACGACCTTGCCGCTGACGATCAGCGCCTTCGAGTTGGGGAACAGCTTGCGCACGTTCGGCGGGCGGCCGACCTCGAGCGCACGGTTGAAAGACTTCGCGTCGATGCCCATTCTGCTCTCCTTGGCTGGCGTCGCCGGCCCCGTCGCCGGCTCGTAGTTTCGGGGTTAGTACCCCGCCGCGCGGGTGTCAAGGACGGCGGGCGCCTCGCCGCGACCGACATCTAATGCTAGGTTGTCGGTCGGATCCAACGCGAGGAGGCATCGAGAATGGCGACGAGCTACAAGGACCTGGGGCTGGTCAACACGAAGAGGATGTTCGCGGCCGCGTTCCGGGGCGGCTTCGCCATCCCGGCGTACAACTTCAACAACATGGAGCAGCTCCAGGCGATCGCGCTCGGGTGCGCCGAGTCCGACTCGCCGTTCATCCTCCAGGTGTCGGGCGGCGCGCGCAAGTACGCGAACCAGACGCTGCTGCGCTACATGGCCGAGGGCGCGGCGCAGATGATGAAGGAGGTGAACCCGCACTTGAGGTTCTGCCTCCACCTGGATCACGGCGACACGTACGAGCTGTGCGCCTCCTGCATCGAGACCGGCTTCTCCTCGGTGATGATCGACGGCTCGCACCTCCCGTTCGACGAGAACGCGGCGCTCACGAAGAAGGTCGTCGAGCACGCGCACGATCACGACGTCTCGGTCGAGGGCGAGCTCGGGGTGCTGGCGGGAATCGAGGACGACGTGGAGGCGGCGAAGTCGATCTACACGCGGCCGGACGAGGTCGAGGAGTTCGTGAAGCGCACGGGCGTCGACTCGCTCGCGATCTCGATAGGCACGTCGCACGGCGCGGCGAAGTTCAAGCCGGCCCAGTGTACGCGCGACGCGGACGGCGTGCTCGTGCCGCCGCCGCTCCGATTCGACATCCTCGAGGAGATCGAGTGCCGCATCCCGGGGTTCCCGATCGTGCTCCACGGCTCGTCGTCGGTGGTGCCGGAGTACGTGAAGATGATCAACGACTGCGGCGGGAAGCTTCTGGACGCGGTCGGCATCCCGGAGGAGCAGCTCCGGCGGGCGGCGAAGTCGGCGGTGTGCAAGATCAACATCGACTCCGACGGCCGGCTCGCGATGACCGCGGTCGTCCGCAAGGTGTTCGCCGAGAAGCCCGCCGAGTTCGACCCGCGCAAGTACCTCGGCCCGGCGCGCGACGAGCTCAAGAAGATGATCATCCACAAGAACCAGGCCGTTCTCGGCTCGGCCGGGAAGGGGAGGGAGATCTTCGGGTAGCGGCTCGGCCGGGTCGCTTCCCCAGGGCGTCGCGCTCTTCTCGGACCCAGTTCCTCCCAGTCCTTTCCCTAAGGTCTATTCGCCCTGCAGACTGCCGCCGCCGTCGAATTTCGGCAACCTTTCACGCAAACGGCCGATTCAGAGCTGTCGGAGAGCTGAATCGCAAGGTGTGTCCGCGGGCGAGTGGAGGACGCCGGAGGGCTCGTCGATGGAGGAGATGCGGTCGTGGGCACCAGCACGTTGAAGCCTTCGATTCACGGAGCACGCCCTGGGGCGGATGAGACAGCGCGGAGCCACGGCGGAGAGCGTGGTGGAGGCGATCCGGAGTGGTCAACGAGAGCCCGCGCGGCGCGGGTGTTCGCAATTCCGATTGAGTGTTCCCTTCGGCAAGGAGTGGGGTGGCCGCGCCTACGCGATGCAGCAGATCGTTCCGATCGTCGCCGAGGAAGACGATTGCCTCGTGGTGGTGACCGTGTTTACATTCTATTTTCAGGAAGGGGGTGACCGATGAAGATCACCTACGACAAGGACGCCGACGCCCTGTATATCCGCTTCATCGAGGGCGATTTCCAGTGCCGGGTAGTGCGGATCAGCGACGACGTCGCCGCAGACTTCGCCGAGAACGACAGGCTCGTCGGCATCGAGGTGCTCGGCGCACATCGGCTCTTCTCCGAGCCCGACAAGCCGGCGATCGATCTGCGAGACATCCTTCCGCGCGTCGTCGCCGCCTGACGGACCGCTTTCTTCGCCGACTTTTTGGGCGGTGCGTCCGCTCGTGTTACTTTTTTCCAATGAGCCAGTCGCCGGTCCACCGTCCCTTGAGCCTCCCCACGTTCCAGCTCTCCAGGCGCGCGACCCCGACCGGTACGACCGCCAGCCGGATCCTCGTCGTCGACAACGACGCCGCGGCCCTCCTGGGCTTTCGGCGCATCCTCCAGGGGCGCTGGTGCGTCGACGCCGCGCTCGGCGCGAACGCCGCCGCGTCGCTGCTCGCGGCCCAGGAGTACCGGGCGGTGCTCACCGACTACGAGATGCCGGGTTACAACGGCATCTGGCTGCTCGAGCAGGTGCGCCGGCTGTACCCGCGCACGCTCCGGATCCTCGTCTCCGGCGCCACGCCCTCGCTCTTCCTGCCGCACGTCCGCTCCGGCCTGATCCAGCGGTTCGTCCCGACGCCCGCGAGCGCCGAGAGCCTCGTCGAGAGCCTCGCGCGCTGACCCACACCACCCCTGGCCTCCTTCAATACGTCGTGGTAGGCATTCCGTATGGAGAGGAAGACACACGATCTCGTCGTCATCGGCGCGGGCCCCGGGGGATACGTCGCCGCGATCCGCGCGGCGCAAGCGGGAATGGACGTCGCGTGCGTGGAGCGCCACGAGCGGCTCGGCGGCACGTGCCTGAACGTCGGCTGCATCCCGAGCAAGGCGCTCCTCGAGGCGAGCGAGCGTTACGTGGGCGCGCGGGATCGCCTCGCCGGCTTCGGCGTCCGCGTCGAGGGCGTGTCGGTCGACGTCGCGGCGGTGCAGAGGCGCAAGGAATCGATCGTCGACGGCCTCACCAAGGGGGTCGCGTTCCTCTTCAAGAAGAACAAGATCGCGCGCTACCAGGGCACGGCGCGGCTCGCCGGGCCGCGGCTCGTCGCGGTGGACGGGGCGACGCCTGTCGAGCTCGCGGCGAAGTCGATCCTCATCGCCACGGGGAGCAAGGCGGCGACGATCCCGGGCGTCGCGCTCGACGGGGAGCGCATCGGCTCGAGCACGGCGGCGCTCGCGTATGCCGAGGTGCCGAGGCGGCTCGTCGTGATCGGCGCGGGCGTCATCGGGCTCGAGCTCGGCTCGGTCTGGCGGCGGCTCGGCGCCGAGGTGACCGTGGTCGAGTACGTGGACCGCGTGCTCCCCGAGATGGACGCGGAGCTCGCGCGCCACGCGCACAGGCTCCTCAAGCGGCAGGGGCTCGTCATCCACACCGGGGCGCGGGTGAAGGCGGCGCGCGTCGACGGCGCGGAGTGCGTCGTCGAGGTCGAGGGGATGGAGCCGCTGCGGGCGGATCGCGTGCTCGTCGCGACCGGGCGGGCGCCGCGCACCGAGGGGCTCGGGCTCGCGGAGGTGGGCGTGAAGCTCACGGCCAAGGGCCGCATCGAGGTCGACGAGCGTTACGAAACGTCCGTGCCCGGCGTGTACGCCGTCGGCGACGTGATAGGCGGCGCGATGCTCGCGCACAAGGCGTCCGAGGAGGGCGTCGCGTGCGTCGAGAAGCTCGCCGGGCTCGAGGGGCACGTCGACTACGGCGTCATCCCGGCGGTCGTGTACACGGCGCCCGAGATCGCCTCCGTGGGCCGGACGCAGGACGCGCTCGAGAGGGAGGGCGTGCCGTTCAAGGCCGGCGTGTTCCCGTTCAAGGCGAACGGCCGGGCGCTCGCGCACGGCGAGAACGACGGCCTCGTCAAGCTGCTCGCGCACGCCGAGACCGACGCGATCCTCGGCGTCCACATCATCGGCCCGTGGGCGAGCGAGCTCGTCGGCCAGGGCGCGGTCGCGATGGCGGCGAGGATGACGTCGGCGGCGTTCGCCAGGGTGTGCGCCGCGCACCCCTCGCTCTCCGAGGCGCTCCACGAGGCGGCGCTCGCGGTCTCCGGCAAGGCGATCCACGGGTAGTCCGATCCGCTCTCTTCCGCGTCGCGTGTTGCGACAAACGTGGTAGGCTCGAGCAGAAGGGAGCGGAAGCGTGCCGGAGTTGAGCAGATTCTTCGGGATTGTCGTGCGGATGTTCTTCAACGATCATGAACCGCCACATTTCCATGCGTCCTACGGTGAAGACGAGGCGCTCATCGCCATCGACACGCTTTCTGTGATCCGCGGACATTTGCCGAGGCGTGCGTTGGCGCTCTCCGTCGAGTGGGCGGTGTTCCACCGTGAGGAGTTGCGCACGGATTGGGAATTGGCTAGGTCGGGAAAACCGCTCGCCGGGATCGCCCCGCTCGAATGAGGAGATGCGCCATGTCGTTGACGAGGATCGTCGGCGTCGTCCCGTTGAAACCGTTCCGCCTTCGGCTCACTTTGAGCGACGGTCGCGAGGTAGAACGCGACGTCGACGCGTTGCTTCACGGGCCGATCTTCGAGGGGATAAGGCGAGACCCGGCGGTATTCGCCGCGGTACGCGTCGAGTCCGGCACGATCGCTTGGCCGAACGGCGCCGATCTCTGCCCGGATGTCGTGATCTGGGGTGGGTTGCCGCCTGCGGAGTCGAGCATCGGCGCGGCGGCTGTGTGACGAAATGACGAACGCCCGAATCGCGATCTCTCTGCAGAGGACGGTTTCCTCGCTCGTCGCTCTCTTCGCGATCTCCGTCTTCGCCTGCGGAGAGGACGCTCGTCTCGGCGACGGTCTGGACACCGGTGGCGACATGGACGGCGACGCGGGCGCGGACACCGACACGGATTCCGACGGAGACAGCGATACCGATACAGACACCGACAGCGACCTGACGTGCGACACGGATCCGGACAGCTGGGAGTTCGACTGCGACACGCCGGCGGGAACCGAGTGCGCAGGCATCTGCTGCGGCCCTTGCCGAGTCGAGTATTCGGGCTCCGCGTGCGACCTTCTGTGCTGCGGCGCGTGCAGCGGTGAATGCCTGGAGTACGACGATTACGGCAACTGCCAGGGTGAATGCACCGGCATTTGCGTAGACGAATGCACGGAAATGGTTTTCGGCGTTTGCCAGGGTCTGTGTCTCGGGGACTGCAACGAGTGACTTCAACCAGGGGGAGACCATGACCGAGGAGATCAAACCGACCACCGCGCAGGAGATCGTGAAGGCGGCGCCCGCCGAGATCAACCCGTACCAGCCGCCGAGCGTGGCACTGGACGCCCCGCCGCGGCCGCAGCCGCGCCCCGCGGGCGATCCGCCGAAGTACAAGCCGTGGATGCGGCCGCTCACCTACGTTGTGTTCCTCCTCGGCACCGGCGCCGCGACGTGGGCGCTCTTCTCGGTCACGCCGTTCGCGGTCGTGTACGGCTGGATCGCGCTCGGCATGGGGATCCCGGCGGTGCTGCTGGCCAAGAAGGAGATCGGCCGCTTCCCGCAGGCGGCGGAGCACGGCTTCATCAAGTGGGGGCGGCGCACGGGTCTCGTCGGCGTCATCCTCGGCCCGATCGCCGCGGTCATCTGGATCATCATCTGGGTGGCGGTCGGCATCAACTTCTAGCGCGGCCTCGAGCCGAGAACCCGGAGGTGACATGGACGTCTTCGAAGCGATGGCGACGCGGCGCAGCGTGCGCAAGTACCTGCCGGAGCCCCTGGCCGACGGGGATCTCGAGAGGATTCTCGAGGCGGGCCGCATGGCCGCGTCCTGGGCGAACACCCAGTGCTGGGAGGTCGTCGTCGTGCGCGACCCGGCGATGAAGGCGCGGCTCGCGGCGACCCTCTCCGAGGGCAACCCGGCTCGCGCGGCCGTCGCGGAGGCGCCCTTGGTGCTGGTCGCGTGCGGCAGGGCCGGGCGCGCCGGCTACAAGAAGGGGCAGGCGACGACGGTCCACGGCGACTGGATGCTGTTCGACGTCGCGCTGTTCCTCTCCAACGTGACGCACGCGGCGCACGCGCTCGGCTACGGCACGGTGCACGTCGGCCTGTTCGATCACTCCGCGGCGGGCTCTGCGCTGGGCGCGCCGGACGACATCCGGGTCGTCGAGCTCATGCCGATGGGGAGGCCCTCGGGACCGCCCCGCGAGGCGCCGCCGCGAAGGCCGCTCGCCGAGATCGTCCACCGCGACGGGTTCCGGCGCTGAGCACGACGCACGTGTTCTCCACATCCCACGCGTTTGGGGGAAAGGATCGTGAAATGGTTGTCACAGGAAAGGGGCTCTGGCTCCCGGCGCTCGTCGCGTCTCTCGCCGTCGGCTCGGCGCTCGCCGGCTGCTGCGACGAGCAGGAGAAGCTGGCGGCGGAGCTGACGCGCCGCAACAAGGACGCGCACGCGGAGAACGACGCCCTGCGCAAGCAGATCGCCGACCTGGGCGCGCTGCAGGTCGAGCTCGACACGCTGAAGGCGCAGCTGCACAGCTCGGAGCGGCAGCTCGACCAGAACAAGGCGGCCGCCGATCTCGCCCGGGAGCAGCAGGAGACGCTCAAGGGGCTGATGGACGGCCTCAAGAAGATGATCGAGTCCGGCGATCTCGAGGTGCGCATCCGAAGGGGGCGGATGGTGATCGCGCTGCCGAGCGAGGTGCTCTTCGCGTCCGGCGAGGCGGAGCTGAGCGAGAAGGGCCAGGAGACGCTCGCGAGCGTCGTCCAGGCGTTCCAGGGGATCAAGGAGCGCGACTTCCAGGTGGCCGGGCACACCGACAACGTCCCCCTGGGCAAGGACAACCCGCATGCCAGCAACTGGCACCTGAGCGCCGCGCGGGCCGTGGCGGTGGTCCAGCTCATGGTCAAGAAGGGGATGTCGCCGAAGCGGCTGTCGGCGGCGGGGTACGCGCACTACCAGCCCGCGGCCTCCAACAAGACCGCCAAGGGGAAGGCCCAGAACCGCCGGATCGAGATCACGCTCATGCCCAACCTCAAGGAGCTGCCCGATCTGTCCGAGCTGGAGGAGGCGTTCGGCCTGAAGGAGCCGCCCCCTCCGGACGAGGGGTACTGACGAGAGGTCGCGCGTCCTACCTCTTCTCCGGTTCCGGGAGCCTACGGATGGTCCACCCGGTGAAGCCGTAGAGCAGCGAGAAAGCCGGCGAGAGCAGGTTGACCAGGCAGAACGGGACGTAGGTCCACGGCTCGAGATCCAGGGTGGCGATCATGAACGCGCCGCAGGTGTTCCAGGGGATGAGCGGCGAGGTCAGGGTCCCGCGTCCTCCAGGGCGCGCGAGAGGTTCTTGGGGTGCAGGCCCCGCTCGCGGTAGGTCTCCCGGTACATCCGGCCCGGGACCACGATCGCCAGGTACTGATCCGAGGCGAGCACGTTCATCGCCGTGCAGGTGGCGAGCGTCGCCGCGATGAGCCCCCCGACGCCGCGGGCGAGCTTCAGGATCCCGCCGGCGATCGCCGCGAGCATGCCCGACCGCTCCATCACGCCGCCGAAGGAGAGGGCGCAGATGATCAGCGCCACGGTGGAGAGCATCGACTCGAGCCCCCCGCGGGAGAGCAGCCCGTCCACGAGCTCGCTGCCGGTCTCGACCGTGACCCCGGACCAGGACGCGGCCAGGATCTCCCCCGCGCCGGCGCCCTGGACGAAGGCCCCTATCAGCGCGCCTATCAGGCTGCCGCCGATCAGCGCGGGCAGGGCGGGCAGGCGCAGGATCACCATCGCGATCACGAGGAGCGGCGGCACCAGCAGGAGCGGGTGGATCACGAAGCGGCCGTTGATGGCCGCGAGGATCTGATCCACCGCGGCGGTGTCCAGCTCGCCCGCGCGGCCGTAGCCCATGAAGGCGAAGGCCACCAGGGCGATCGCGAGCGCCGGCAGCGTCGTGTAGACCATGTGCCGGATGTGCTCGAACAGCCCGGAGCCCGCCATGGCCGGCGCCAGGTTGGTGGTGTCCGACAGGGGGGACATCTTGTCGCCGAAGTAGGCGCCGGAGATGATCGCGCCGGCCACCATCGGCCGCGGCAGGTCGAGCCCCTCGCCGATGCCGATCAGGGCGATGCCGACCGTGGCCGCCGTGGACCAGGACGAGCCCGTGGCCAGCGACACGAGGCAGCAGATCAGGCACGCGGCCGCCGGGAACACCGCGGGCGACAGCAGGTCGAGGCCGTAGGCGATCATCGCCGGCACGATGCCGGCCTGGATCCATGTGGCGACCAGGATGCCTATCACGAGCAGGATCAGGATCGCGTTCATCGCCAGCCCGATCCCGTTCAGCATCCCGCTCTCGATGTCCTGCCAGCGGTGGCCGAGGAACAGCGAGACGATCGCGGCCACGACGGTGGAGAGGATCAGCGGGACGTGGGTGGTGAGACCGTGCTCGCGCAGGAGCACCACCGTGACCCACAGGGCCGCCACCAGGAACGCCACCGGGATCAGGGCGACCAGCAGGTGCGGCTTCCGCGGGAGCCGGGAGTCGGGAGCCTCGTTCATCGCACGCGGAAGCTACCGCGAAACGGGCGGCCGGGGAAGGCCGGCTTCAGTCGCCGTAGGCGAACCCGCCGAGCGCCGCGCCGTAGGGCACGCCCATCCCCAGGGAGAACGCCGCCGCCGCCTCCCGCCGGATGCCGGCGCCGTTTTGCCCGGATGCCAGCCCGCGCGCGATGCCGCCGACCGTCCACGCGCCCGGGAAGGCGAGCGTGCGGTTGAGCAGCAGGATCCGGACGTTCGGGCGGACGAGCCCGGGGCGGATGAGGCGGTCGCCGGTGCAGGAGAGGGCGAACGCCCCCTTGGCGAGCGCCGAGTTCCCGGCCGCCTCGGCGAGCAGCGCCTCCGGCTCCGAGGTGTCGTAGAAGTAGTCGTGCCCCACGTAGCCGACGACGTGCGACGCGCCGCCCGCCGCGATCGTCTCGCCGGTGTCGAGCGCGACGCTCCGGGGATCGTCCCGGTGCACGGCGTGAAAGTAGTCGACCGTCGCGGTGCGGATCTCCCGGCCGCGGTACGCGAGCCCGACCACGACCACCGGGATCCGACCCAAGACCCCGCGATCGGCGAGCGCGCCCCCGGCGACGAGCGACGTGTGCCACGCGGCGCGCAAGAGCACCGGACCGCCCGCGGGCGCGACAAGGAGAACGCGCTTCCAACCGGCGCGCTTCAGGTAGCCGGCGAGCCCGCCGCGCGTGGCCCAGTACATGTTGTTCGCCGGATCGTCGCCGCGGCAGATCGAGCGGTTCTTCACCGGGATGATCCCCTGGGAGTCGTTGTCGCACAGGGCGACGTGGACGGTGATCACGAGCGGCCTGCCGGCGGCGAGATCCGCGGCGAGGCGGTCGTAGAAGGCGTCGAGGGTTCGCTTCGGCGGCGCGGCGTTCGCGGTCGAGGCGACCAGCATGACCGCGAGGAGGGCGAAGGGTGTGCGCGCGCGTCTCATCTCCTCTTGCAACGTGTGGCGCGGCCGGGCGGTGACAATGGCGGAGGAGGCAAAAAGGCTGTAAAAAGTTTCCCTCCGGGCGCGATCGCCGCGTCAGAGACCGCGGGGGCACGGGCGCGGCGCCGGGAGAGGAGGCGGATGAAGGCAGTCGTCACGATCGCGGCGCTCCTCGCCGGCGCGCTCCTCTCGCTCCCCTCTGCGGCCGCCGAGACAGGC
>JALNZK010000155.1 GCA_023229365.1 Pseudomonadota bacterium
CCAGGAGGGTTACGCAATCGAGGTGTTCATCGAGGGTGGGCGCTCGCGGACCGGGAAGCTCCTGCGGCCGAAGCTCGGGATGCTCGAGATGGCGCTCAAGGCGCTCGCCGTGACGCCGCGGCGGGACCTGGGCATCCTGCCGACGTTCATCGGGTACGAGCGCGTCATCGAGGAGCGGTCGTACGTCAGCGAGTCCGAGGGGCAGAAGAAGAAGGCCGAGGGCGTGAGCAACCTGCTCAGCGCGCCGAAGGTGCTGTTCCACAGGTACGGGAGGCTGAACGTGCGGGTCGGGGAGTTCTTCGCGGTCCAGGCCGTGCTGGACGAGCGGGGAGTGACGCGCGAGCAGCTAAGGGACGGACAGGTCCGGCGGGAGATGGCGCAGGAGATCGGGCTGCGCACGCTGCGCGAGATCAACAGGAACACCGTGGTCACGCCGAGCGCCGTGCTCGCGACGGCGCTGCTCGGGCTCCGGGGCAGGCGAATCGCCAAGAACGCGCTCGTCGACCGGGTGCTCGAGCTCGTCGAGTTCCTCGCGGCGCAGGGCGCGGAGCTCGATCCGATGGTCGCCTCGTGGTCGGAGGGCGACGACGGGCGGGGCGCGGTCGACCGGACGATCGCGGCGTTCGTGCGCGGCGGCCGGATGCGCGTCGTGACCGGGGACGGGGAGAGCTTCGAGATCTCGGAGGGGCAGCGCCTGCCGCTCGACTACTACAAGAACAACATCATCCACCTGTTCGCGCCGTCGTCCATCGTCCTCCTGTCCCTCCTGCGCGCGAGCGCCGCGGGCGCGACGGAGGAGTCGATCCTCGAGGACGTCACCTTGGCCTGCCGGCTGTACCGCTGGGAGTTCCTGTGGCCCGAGCCGAGCGAGGAGCGGGCCGCGGCGGAGGTCCTGGCGATGGTCCGCGAGGGGTTCGGGCCGCTCGTCGCGCGCGGGATCGTCGCGGAGCGGGGAGGGCGGTACGAGGTCGCGGACGCGGCGCGCGCCGCGGCGATCGCGGACGTGTTGCGAAACTACCACGAGGTCTACCTCTCGGCGCTCCACGCCCAGCGCCAGCGCGTGCTCGGCGAGGCGGCCGGCGATCCGGCGCGGCTCGTGCGGCTGCACTTCGAAAAGGCGGTGGCCGAGAAGCGGTACGTAAAGCCCGAGGGCCAGTCGCGCATCAACGTCCAGAGCGCGCTCCAGTCGTGCAAGGATCTCAAGCTGAACCGCCCGCCGGCCGACGAGCGGCCCTACGACGAGGGCGGCCTCGGCGATCGCCTCATCAAGCTGCTCGAGTCCGCGCTCGGCTGATCTCCGCTCAGAACCGCAGGTCGAGCGCGAGCCCGCCGCCCTGCGGCGAGGCCCAGGGCGCGAAGGCGACGAGCTCCATCTCCGGCTTCTCGCGCTTCGGCGGATTCGGCACGAGCGGGCGCAGCAGCCCCAGGTCGCGCTTGCCCTTGGAGTAGGCGCGGAGCGAGAGCGCGAGCGTCGCGAAGGTCGCCCCGTAGCCGACGATGGTCACGGCCATGAACCCAATCGTGAGGAACAGCTCGCCGAAGCCGGTCGCCATGCAGTTCGGATCGCATTGCTCGCCGTCATGGTCGTCCCAAGTCCATGGCTTGAACCCGGCGAGCAGAATGGTCGTTGTCCCCGCGGCGAGGATCGCCGGAACGACGATCGCGATCATACGGCCGCCGCGCATCCGCTTGTCCGCCTTGAGGTACATGTAATCCGCGAACGAGTACTTGGAGATCACGCCCGACGCCCGGTACTCCGCGTACGCCTCGTCGCAGTTGCGTAGGAGCGCGCGTTCCACCTCGATCAGATCCTCCTCCGGCGAGCCGAATTCGCCGAGCGCCCCGGCGACGAGGTCGCGCGCGCCCGAGACGACGAGCGCCCGCGGAGACGGCTCGGAATAGGGAAGCAGGGTCAAGCCGGAGAAGACCCGCTCCTCGCCGGTCTCGACCACCACGGCGCGCAGCTCGGTCTGAAGCCGCGTGCCCGCGTGGAGGTTCCTGATTCGGATCAGGAGCAGCAGGTCGAGCCCCAGCTTCTTGCCTGCAGCGACGCAAAGGGGCGTTGCGGGGATCTCCTTGGGCGAGGCGAGGGCGAGCAGCGGCAGGACCTTCATGGGATCGGGAGGATCGGCTCCGCGCATCCGGAGATCGCGCAGGATCGCCCGTTCGACGTCCCGCGCGAGACGCGGATCGAGGCTCCCGTCCACGACCACCGGCGCGAGCCCGGTCTTCGCCTCGGCCGCACCGGACCACGCGAACGCGAGCGCACCGAAGATCAAGGCGAGGGCGGCCTGCGGAACGACGTTTCGCATTATTGTCGGCACCGATGGATTCTATCGCGTCGGTCCGGCGCTTGTCTCGAGAAACGGCGGTGGTAGAGTTCGGAGGCCCTCTGACGACAGGAGCGTGGGAATGCCGCTTTTCGGAACCTTCGACACGATGCCGCTGTCGGATCTCGCGCAGTGGATCGCGGAGACGAAGCAGAGCGGGACGCTGATCATCACGGTCGACGCCGAAGAGACGTACCTCGTTTTCGAGGACGGAAACATCGCGGCCGTGGGCTCTGGCGGCCCCCTCACAATGGACGCCGGGCAGATCCTGCTCGCGCGGCGCGCCGTCACCGACGACCAGTTCGCAGCTGCGATGTCGGCGGCCGGGCACGAAGGGAACGCCGCGCGGGTCCTCGTCGAGAAGGGCGTCGTCACCCCCGAGCGCGTGGCGGAGCTGACGCGGGAGCACGCGTTCTCCGCCGTGCTCGATCTGTTCTTCCACGAGGAGGGGAGCTTCCACTTCTCGTGCGCCTCGGCCGCTGGTCCCCTCGCGCTCGAGGATCGCCCGATCACGTCGAGGCTGGACCGCCCGATCGCCACGAAGAAGCTCGCGCTCGAGGCGATGCGGCGCCTCGACGACTGGGGGCGGATCCGCGAGGTGCTCCACGGGAACCTGACGGTCGTCTACGCGGTCGACGGCGACTCGACGAGCGAGGTGTGGCGCGAGCTCCGCGAGTACGGCGGGCCGCTCGCGATAGGCGATCTGTGCCTGCGGCTGCGTCGGAGCCGCTTCGCCGTCTACAAGGAGCTGTACGACCTGCACGCCCTCGGCCTCGTCGGCGTGGATCCGATGACGCTCGAGGTGAGCGGAATGGCCGGGATGGGGCCGGTCGGCGTGCTCGTGGACAACGCGCGGCTGCTCGTCCAGGAGGAGCAGTTCGACGAGGGGCGCGGGGTGCTCTCCACGGCGCTGAGCCTGGAGCCCGAGAACCGGGAGGCGCGCGATCTGATGAAGCGGCTGCGCCAGGCCCAGCTCGCCTACCTCTACGAGCAGATCCCGCCGCACAAGGTGCCGATCCTCGCCGTCCCGCGCGGGAAGATCGGCGCGCTCAAGCTCACCCCCAAGGAGAACTACCTCGTGTCGCGCCTCGACGGGAAGTGGGACGTCGCGACGCTCGTCGTGGCGACGCCGCTCGGCGAGCTCGAGACGCTCCGCATGCTGAAGAAGCTGCTCCACGCGCAGATCGCGCGGTTCCGCTGAACGCGATCGTCAGCCGACGACGCGCACGCCGGCCGCCTGCATCCTGAGCTCCACGTCGGTGAGGAAGAAGGCGCAGAACAGGGCGTCGTCCAGCGTCGGCACGGTCAGGGCGATCGCCCGCTGGAACCGGACGTAGTGTCCGCCGCACGTCCCGAGCGCGAGGAGCGACTCGGCGAGGCTGCGCGCCGGGCCGCTCGCGTCGTCGACCAGCGCCCGGAGCGCCGGCTCGGCGAGGCGGACCGCGGCCGCGTGCTCGCCGGTCGCGATGTGCCGCTCCATCTCCACGACGAGATCCCGACCCGCGCCGGGCTTCCACAAGCGCGACAACGCGGTGGCCGCCGATTCCCGCCCCTCGGGCTCCGGCGCGGCCGGGGTCTCCGACTCGCGCGCCTTCATGTGGCTCTCGATCGCGTCGACGATCGCCGACTGCTCCCGCGCGGCCGCGCGCGGCGGCGGGGCGGCGGTCTCGTACACCTCTACAGGAGCGTCCGCGTCGTCCTCGGGCGGCGGCGGGGACGAGCTCCTGTCCTTGCCGTAGATCCCCTTCACCCGCAGGTCGGCCAGGACGAGCTTGGTGATCTCCTTGAGCGCCTCGAACACCCCGACGCCGCTGAGCGCGCACGTCTCGAAGTGCGGCACGCCGCGCTGGTTCAGGTCGGATTCGAGCTGCGCGACGGTGAGGATGTTCGGCACGTCGCGCTTGTTGTACTGGATGACGAGCGGCACCGTGTCGGCGTTCATCCCGTGGATCCGGAGGTTCTCCCGCAGGTTCTCGATGCTCTCGATGTTCGCCTCGTGGCGCGCGACCTGGGAGTCGGCGACGAAGACCACGCCGTCGGCTCCCTGGAGCACGAGCTTGCGCGTGGCGTCGTAGTGCACCTGTCCGGGCACGGTGTACAGCGACATCCGGACCGAGAACCCCTTGATCTTGGGCAGCTTGACCGGGAGGAAGTCGAAGTACAGCGTCCTGTCGATCCCGGTCGCGAGCGAGATCAGCTGGCCCCGGTTGTCGGGCTTGAGGACGCGGTGCATGTGCTGCAGCGACGTCGTCTTCCCGCCCAACCCCGGGCCGTAATACACGATTTTTATTCCGATCTCGTCACTGTGAAGGTTGATCGACGACATGAGCTGCCTTTCCGCCGAGGGCGCGCTGACTGGAAAAGATAGAAACGGTACGAGTTTTATGCAAGCGGCATCGTATTCGCTGCCGGCACCCCCGGGACACATCCGCGCCGACCGGCATTGAAAACCGATGCGGTAACCGCCTATAATGTCGCTTGGTTTTTCATCGAATCGCCAAAGGAGCGGAACGTGCCCCTGCACCGCCTCTTCGATTCCGGCCTCCCGGGCCAGGTGAGCCGCGCGATCGGGATCGCCGCGGATCTGCCGATCCCGCAGCGGGTTCTCGGGCCGCTCATCGGGGCGTACTCGCTCGCGGTCGGAGTCGATAGGAGCGACGTCGACGTGCCGCCGGGCGGTTTCCCGACCTTCGGCGACTTCTTCGCGCGGCGGCTCAAGGCGGGCGCGCGCCCCGTCTCGAACCGAGCGGACGCGTTCGCGGCGCCGTGCGATGGCGCGATCGCGGCGAGCGGCGAGGCGGACGGCGGCGGCTCCACGGTGTTTCGGATCAAGGGGAGCGACTACGGCGCGGACGAGCTGCTCGGCGGCTCGGGCGAGGGGGCTCGGTTCGCCGGGGGCGGCTACCTCGTCGTCTACCTGCACCCGCGAGACTACCACCGCGTCCACGCGCCGTGCCGCGGGGCGCTCACGCGGGTGCGGCACGTGCCCGGCCGGCGGTTCCCCGTCGCCCCGTGGTCGGAGAAGCGCGTCCCCCTCCTGTACCAGAAGAACGAGCGCGCGATCTTCTTCTTCGATCTCGATCCCCGAGGGGCGCTCGCTTTGGTCATGGTGGCGGCGATGGGCGTCGGCAACATCGCGTCCCCTCACGCGCCGCCGCCGGCGCCGTGTGGAGAGACGACGCGCGCGCTGTCCCCGGCGCTCGAGCTCGCGGCGGGGGACGAGGTCGGCGCGTTCCGGCTCGGTTCGACGGTGGTTCTCTTGTGGTCGGCGGGCGCGGTGAACCTCGGCGCACAGCTCTCGGTCGGGCAGCGGGTGCTGCAGGGGCAGGAGCTGGGAGCGGTCGGCACCATCGGGTCCTGAGGTCGTGAGGCTGGAGAGCAAATGAGCGAAGAACAGGACGACAGCGAGATTCTCGAGCTGACGGAAGACATGACGTCCGGGGACGCAGCCGCCGGCGCCGAGCCCAAGGAACCGGCGTCCGCGCCGCGGATCTCGAAGAGGCCGTCGAGCCCGTTCGCGCTGCTCGTCGACACGAGCGAGCAGTCCGTTCGCGAGGTTCGCCAGTCCGCGGTGGCCGAGAAGCCTGCCGAGAGGAGCGCTCACGCGCTGTCTGTCGTCCCCGTGAGCTCGCCGAACGCCGTGGTCGCCTACCCGATCCGAGAGCTGGGCGAGTCGAGCGGCAGCGGCTCGAAGCGCAGAGGGGGGCGGCGCAAGGAGGAGAAGGCGGCCGAGGAGGCGGAGCCAGAGAAGAAGATCGAGGCGGTGGAGCCGGAGAAGGCGATCGAGGCGGTGGAGCCGGAGAAGGCGATCGAGGCGGTGGAGCCGGAGCGAGCCGTCGAGGAGGATGACGAAGACGAGAGCGTCCTGGATCTGGACAGCGCGCTCATCGTGCTGGCGCCGACCGCGGGCGAGCCCGCACAGCAGGCGGAGGTTCCTGCGCAGGAGGAGCCGGCGGCGCCGCAAGAGGAGTCGCAGCCGGCGGTGGAGGCTCCTGTCGGCGCGGAGTCGATGGCCGAGACGGGGCCGCCGGCGGAGCTCTACCCGCGAGACGAGGATGGGGCGTCCGGCGAGCAGCCGGCGATGCGGGACTCCGAGATTGCGGTGGAGGCGCCACCCTCGATCGAGCACCCGTTCGACTTCGGCACCCCGGAGATGGTCTTCGACGCCGTCGATCACGAACCCGAAGCGTACGAGGAGCTCGACGACACGGAGCTCCAGGAGGAGCCCGACGAGGGTCAGGCGGAGGTCGACAGCGTCGAGATCGATCTCGCCGAGGCCGAGGATCTGACGGCGCCGATCCGCCCGGCAAAGGCCATGCCCGTCCTCCCGGCCGCAGCCCGCGGCAAGATGAAGCGACGTCGCAAGCGCACCAGCGAGTGGTGGATGCACATCTTCGACGACGACTTCATGCTGCTCGCGCGAGAACCATCGAAGTGGGGAATGCGGCGGGAGGTCGACTTCGTCGATCAGGCGCTCGGGGTCGCCCAGGGGAGCCTGGTGCTCGACCTCGCTTGCGGCATGGGGCTCCACGCGGTGGCGATGGCGAAGCGGAACTACCGCGTCGTCGGCGTGGATCTCTCGCTCTCCATGCTCGCACGCGCCGGCGAGAACGCGCAGGAGGCGGGGCAGAAGATCAACTTCGTCCACGGCGACATGCGCGATCTCGGCTTCGATCGGACCTTCGACGCCGTGTACTGCATCGGCACGAGCTTCGGCTTCTTCGACGAGGAGACCAACAGGAAGGTTCTGGAGGGCGTGCACCGCGCGCTGAAGCCGGGCGCCGTGCTCCTCCTCGAGCTCGTCAACCGCGACTTCGTGCTCGGGAGGCAGCCGAACCTGACCTGGTTCGAGGGGCAGGACGTCGTGTGCATGGAGGAGACCGACTTCAACTATATCAACAGCCGGCTCTACGTGACGCGTCAGCTCATCGTCGGCGGCGGCGTGCGCCAGGCGAGGCACGAGTTCTCCTTGCGGCTGTACTCGCTGCACGAGGTCGGCCAGATCCTGCACAGCATCGGGTTCGCCGTGAACCACGTCTCCGGCCACACGGCGACCCCGGGCTGCTTCTTCGGCGCGGACTCCGCCCGCATGATCATTCGAGCCGAGCGCCGCGCCTGATGGCGTTCCGTCAGGGGCGGCTCACGTTGTACCTCTGGCGCCTCGTCGCGGCGCGGCTCGCCGGGACCTTCGCCCTCCTGCTCGGCGTCTACGTCCTCATCGACGCGATCGAGAGCGCGTCGTCCGCGCGGCTCGCCTTCGGCGCGCTCGCCGCGGCGTACCCGTTCAAGCTGCCCATCGTCGTCGCCCACGTCGCGCCGCTCGCCTGCGCGCTGTCCGTCCTCCTCGCCTTCGGCGCGCTCAGGCGCCGCGGTGAGTGGGATGCGGCGGCGGCGGCGGGGATAGGCCCGCTCGGGCTGCTCGGCGGGCTGGTCGCGATCCCGTTCGCGGTCGCGGTCGCCGTCCTCCCGCTGGTGAACGCGTTCGCGCCGTGGTCGCTCGCGCGGTTCGAAGCGCGGACCTCGGCGCCGGCCGCGGATCCATCGGGCTCGTGGTGGGATCGGGATGCGATCGCGCTCGTCAGGTGGCGCGACGCGCGTGGCGGGCCGCGGCGCGAGGTCGAGATCGAGCGCGCCGGCGACGGGACGGTCGTCTCCTGGCGCGGGCCGTGCGGAGAGGGGGCTCCGTGCTCGTGGCGGCGGGGCGACGGTTGGAGCGCGGGGGGGGCGGCCCCTGCGACCGCGGGCGAAAGGACGCCGGCGCGCACGCCGCGGCCGGGCTCCTACGGGCTCGTCGGCGCCTCGCTCGCGTCGTCGGAGATCCGCGTCCTCTCCCGGGAGCTCGAGGAGCACGGCCGAAGCGCCGACGCGCTGCGCGCGGAGCTCGCGCTCAGGAACGCCGTCGCCGTCGGCGCGGGCCTGGTTCCCGCGCTGGCGTTGGTGCTCGCGTTCGCGCTCGGCACGGTGCGCGACACGCGGCTCGTCGGCCTGGGGATCGCGACGGCGGCCGCCTATTGGCTCGCCCTCGCCACGGCGTGGAACGGTGCCGCGCTCGGCGCGCTGTCCTCCTTCTGGGTCTCGCTCGGCGTGCCCGCCTTGTTCGCGGCCTGCACCATCGCGGTGTCGTTGCGGATCGCCGCCGGCGCTACTGCGCGGTGAAGTCCATCGAATCGCCCTCCGCGGGCGGCGGTTCGGCCGGCTTCGGCGCGTCGCCGGCGGTGAAGTCCATCGAGTCGCCGTCAGGCGCGGGCTCGGCAGCCGGCTCCGGCGCCGCGGTCGGGGGCGGTGCGGCCTTCTCGGGCTGGATGATCATGAACTCGACGCGCCGGTTCTGCTTGCGCCCCTTGTTCGTCTTGTTGCTCGCGATCGGCCTGTCCGGGCCGAACCCCACGGCCTCGAGCCGGTCGGCGGCCACGCCCTTGCCGACGAGGTAGCTCTTGACCGATTCGGCGCGGCGCTTCGACAGGTCGCGGTTGTGATCGGCGTTGCCCTTGTTGTCCGTGTGCCCCTCGACCGACACCCGGAGCGCCGTGTTGCCCTTCAGGATCGCGGCGATGATGTCGAGGATCTGGAACGACTTGTCGCCCTTGATCTTATCGGAGTTGGTCTCGAACTGGACCATCTCCTTGATCTCGATCTGGGTCTCTGTCACGACGACGAGCGACTTGCCCGTGTCCGGACAGCCGTCGTCGTCCTTGATGCCGTTCAGCGTCTCCGGCTTGTTCGGGCACTTGTCCTTCGCGTCCGGCACGCCGTCGCTGTCGTTGTCGAGGTCCGGGCAGCCGTCGTCGTCCTGGAACCCGTCCTTGTCCTCCGCGTCGTCGGGGCAGTCGTCATCCTCGTCCTTGATCCCGTCGCCGTCGTTGTCCTCGTCGACGCAGCCGTCGTCGTCCTGGAACCCGTCGACGTCCTCCGCCTTCTCCGGGCACTTGTCCGTCGGTTCCTTGATGCCGTCCTCGTCGTGATCGAGGTCCGGGCAGCCGTCGTCGTCGCGGAAGCCGTCCTTGTCCTCGGCCTCCTTCGGGCACGAGTCGTAGCCGTCCGGGATCCCGTCCTTGTCGTTGTCCTTGTCCGGGCAGCCGTCCTGATCCTCGAAGTTGTCGAGATCCTCGGGCTGATCCGGGCACTGATCGACCTCGTTGTCGATCCCGTCGCCGTCGAGATCCCACTCCGTGCCGAACGACTCCTCCTCCTTCTTCTTCTCGCCCTCGGGCGCCCACGCGCCGCCCGCGACTACCTGGAACTGCGGCGCGCCGACGCCGCTCAGGATGCCGCCGCCCGCGCCCACGTTGAACAGGAACTGCTTCGCGCGGAACCTGGCGCCGGCGAGGAAGAGGAGCGGTGCGCTCTCCATGTCCGTGAACTTCGCGGAGACGAGCGACTTCTGGCCGTAGATCTCGGCGAGCACCTCGACCGCGGGGACGATCGTGTACCCGATGCCGAAGCCGTAGGTCAGGCTGTGCCCCTGCTCGGCCGAGAACAGCTCGGACTTCTGCCGCCAGAGCATCCCGAGGTTCACCGCGAGCCGGAGGGAGCCGGCGCGGAAACCGGCGATGACGCGCGGCGCCGTGACCGTGAGGAAGCCGGAACCGCTGTAGCCGTCGCCCTGGCCGGTCCACTTCGACATCGGGAGCGTCGGGATTATCGCGGCCGCGAGCTGGAAGCCGTTCTTCCGCTCCTCGCCGAGGATGCGGATCTTCAGGTGCAACCGGATGTCGCCGATGGTGCCGTACGAGGACGCCGGGGAGTTCAGGTCGTCCTTCTGCAGGCGCTCGTCGTAGCTGCCGTCCGCCACCTGCTCGGAGATCACCTCGTACTTGTCGCCCCGCTGCCAGATGATCACGGGCAGCGCGAGCCCGACGCTGAACCGCTTGAGGAAGTTGAAGCCGGCGAGGACGTCCGCGACCATCAGGTTCTCGACGACGTTGACCACGCCGCGCTCGTCGCCGCAGTTGCCTTCCTCGTCGCAGCCGAGGATCACGAACGGCTTGTGGTGATAGGAGAGCTCGAGCCCCACGAACGGCTTCATGTCGTCGCCGATCTCGGGCCCCTCCACCGCGAAGTAGTTCAGCGGCCCCGGCGCGGGCTCGAAAAGATCGATCGCGAAGGAACTATCCTCAGGGTGTTCGGGGAGTTGCGCCGCGGCAGGGGCGGCGAACAGCAAAACGGTAAACACCGCAACAGCCCTGTAAACCCAACGGCCCATGGGATTCGTTGTTACGCGGAGTTGCATCGTTTTTCTCTCGCTGGTTGGAGCGTTGGCGCAGTATGACACGGAAGAAAAGCAGTTTCAATTGCGGATTCGCGTGAAAAGACGCCCACGGCGGCGCGGCGCGGCGGTGTGAAAAACATTTGCCGGACGCCTCAGTGGAGTAATACTTGTTCAACGAAAAAGGAGGACGCATGGAGGACCGCAAGCTGGAGGATCTCGTCAATCTCGCCATCCGGCGCGAGATCGAGGCGTACGATTTCTACGTGGGGCTCCACGACAAGGTGCAGGACGCCGCCGCCAAGGACGCGCTCGACTCCCTGGCCAAGGAGGAGAAGAGGCACCGGGCGTTCCTGGAGGAGTACAAGGCGGGCAAGCTCGGCGTGGACGCCCTTCGCCTCACGCAGGTGATCGACTACAAGATCGCCGAGCACCTCGAGAAGCCGGACCCCGACAAGGACCTGGAGAGCAAGGACGTCTACCTCGTGGCCGCCCATCGGGAGCACAGCTCCTGGGCGTTCTAC
>JALNZK010000156.1 GCA_023229365.1 Pseudomonadota bacterium
TCGTTGCTGGTTCGTTGCTGGTTCGTTGCTGGTTCGTTGCTGGTTCGTTGCTGGTTCGTTGCTGGTTCGTTGCTGGTTCGTTGCTGGTTCGTTGCTGGTTCGTTGCTGGTTCGTTGCTGGTTCGTTGTTGCTCCGTTGCTGGTTCGTTGTTGCTCCGTTGCTGGTTCGTTGTTGCTCCGTTGTTGCTCCGTTGCTGCTCCGTTGCTGGTTCGTTGTTGCTCCGTTGCTGGTTCGTTGTTGCTCCGTTGCTGGTTCGTTGTTGCTCCGTTGCTACATGGTTTGTAGCTATTGCTACAAAGCAATGTTATTGTTGGTACAATAGGCAAGGGGCGGGGGAGACGAAACCCGCCCCTTGCCATCGACCATCGAACGTACTACGCAGCCGCCCCCCTTGTTTGCGGGGCTACACGCTCCAAGCCCATCACTCGGCAGAACTTGCGAGCTTGGCGTTTGGTGGCTTCTTTGCCACCCAGCCACAAGATGAAAGCGGCATAGGCGGGGTGGGCTTCGCTCATCACGTCGATTGCCTTGCCAACCGTGACGGGTTGCACAGGCTGGGGCTTGACGATCTTGGCCTTACCCTTGGCTTCGGTCTTGGGGGCGGGGATCGGGGCAAAACGGGCGAGAATAATTTTCGCCATGACTCGGGCTCCTTGAATTGGGGTGGTTGTGTGTCGCACTACACCATTTCGATGTACAGGAAAACTAAGCTAGGATATATCAGGGTACGGGATACATCCAAGCCGTGGGATATATCTGAGATATTCCTCCCTGCCTTATTAGGGCAGGGAGGATATACCCCACAACACCCCTTAGCTGACAAGTTGACGCCGACGACCGAGGAAGGATTGCACCGATTCCAGTGAAGCATCCCGCAATTCCATCGGCACGACTTGCTTACGCACGAGAAGCAAGGCGGCAGTCTCGGACGTGGCTCTTTCCCTTGGGGTACAACGGCAGGGGTTGCAGCCACAATCTTCGCAACAGCCGTCCAAAGCTGAAATCCCAACGTGGTTCAGAGATACCATGATCGAACTCCCTTGTGATGGTGGTGGTTGTGTCGCACTAACACCCTGCCAATGTACAGGAAAACTTTATTTTATTTTTTTCCCTGCCTTGCGGGTTGCCTTGTTGGCGAGTCGCTTGCCCGATTTTCGCAAGTGTTGGCAATAGCCGTGGGCAGCGTGGGCCTTGGTGGCACCTTCAGTTTTTCGCATGATGATACTCCGATTGAAGTTTACTTGCCGAGGTGGGAATATGGCCTCCACTTCGGCAGCGGTGAGTTGTCTACCATCTAATAGCAATACAAACATCGGATGTATCCCTTCGATGTACAGGAAAACGAGGGTGATCGGTGGGAATCGAACCCACTAAAATCTGGTTCACAGCCAGACCCCTAGCCGTTCGGGATCGACCACAGTAGTTCCCACGGGTAACGATCCCGTGCATACGTCCCACAGAACTATCCTGCCAATGTACAGGAAAACTAAATTGATTTTCCTTTGCATCCTTGTCGCCTATGTCGTCTCATCTTGTTTTTGCTGGCGAAAGAACGCCCACAATGCCCACAGGTAGATGGCACAATGTTCTGCCCTGTGTAATTGGGTGATGGGATGGCTTTTGTTTTGCCCATGATGTTTTCCCTTTCATTGTGCCAATGTACAGGAAAACTAATTAAATTAAGTTTATACAAACGCAAAGCCCCCGCATTTTATTGCGGGGGCTTTGTTGCCGGTGGCGACGATCAAACTTTACTTGCTTTCGGTGGGTTGCCAATCGGCGGGCACGAGCCAAGCCGCATCGTCGTCCTTGGGGAACGGGATGCCGCAATTCTCGCACCAATAGGCGGCGTCACGGGTGCGACCGCTGGCCTTGTAGAAGGGGAGCGGGTTGCCGGTGGTGCCGAAGTATTGCAGGGCGAGACCGATGGCCTTGACGCTCTTGGCTTCCAAGGCTTCCTGTTCCCGCACCTGACGCAGATGCTTGACGGACGCTTGCAGGATGTTGGTGAAGCTGTCGATCAGGCCCTTGCAGGCGGTCACGGCTCGCTTGCGTCGATCCGCCTTCAGTTCGGCGGCAGCCTCTTGCAGCACTTCGGCCTCGACGGTGAGGGGGCTGGCTTGCTCCACGCTGGAACGGGCAATCAGGTCGTCCAAAGTCGTCTTCATTCGCTAACTCCTTGGGGTTGGTGGGCAACCGTTGTGGTCGCCGCTATCGGGTGAATGTACAGGAAAACCATGCTGGATTTAGTTCGCCACTAGGCTCCAGTCGCCACTACCAACTTAACCACACGCTGAGTCTAATGATTATTTATAAATAATCATTTTAGGCTCCTTGGTTGTTGTGGATTGTTGTCCCCTCAGACGGCACAAGGCACACGCTGGGCAGTCATTTCTACCATACCTTTCGGCAAGGGGATCATTAATTTTTTTATAAGAGCGGAGCAGAGGTTTCCCACTGGTCCCGGCTTGCACGGGACTGTCCCTGGCACAAAAAAATTACTGTCCGATCTATTCCCTCAATGTACAGGAAAACTATCAATGATGAAAAAATAGCCCACCCGATGACCAGTCGGGTGGGCTGGCGACCACAACACACAGGAGAAATAAGGATGATAACTTGCCGCCCCGATGACGAACCGGGGCGGCTGAGACCAAACCTGAAGAACGAAGGTCCAATGTACAGGAAAACTTGCCAACCCTGTTGTTTCTGGTTAGGTGGGCGGCATGATTACCGCACTCAAGTAATCTCTCAATGTACAGGAAAACTATCAGGGGAAAGATTGCCTCGGATATATCTTGCGGATATATCCGAGAGCAATCCCCACAACCCCCTAGACACTCACTTGATACTTGCCCCGCTTCACTTGGATAACTTCGTACTTGCCCCGCTGCTTCAGGTCGAAGCTACGGAGGCTTAGGACGTTCTCCAAGTGGGGCATACGCACGCATACCTCTTTCGTATTGTCGCCCCCCTCAAGGAGGTAGGGCTTGCCGTCAATGTCAAACTCTACATCGGCCCCATCCCTGCAACCCTGTTTCTTAGAGGGTTCGGCTTTCGGGGGCAGGTATTGGGCCAAGTCTGCCCAATCGGGGGATACTTCCAAGCCCGTGCGACGATCAAGCCATGCCTCTTGGCGTAGGCTGTTTTCGACCCATTCCATCCCTTCCCCTCTTGTCTTTGCGAACAAGAGGCAGAGATAGAGGGCTTGTGTTTCGACGTGTTGGGCTATGTACCTATTCAGGTGTATCCCCTTGCCCTTCCACAGAGCGGCAGCCTCAAAGGCGGGGATAAACCCATCGGCATTAGCCTGAAGGTTTGCTTGCCAAGCCCGATTGACCATCTTGGCATAGTCTGCCCCGGCGAAAACCAATCGCTCGGAAAGGTGGTCGATTGTGCTTTCCCCATCTTGCAGATAGGGGTTAGGCTGTTTGGTCAAGCGGCTCTTGACGTTCATCTTCAGGGGGGTGAGCATCGTAACGCTACAGATGCGGCAGCCACCTTGATAGCGGTCGAGCCACTGAGCTAATTCTACTGGGGTCACTTGCATGGTTCATTCTCCGTATTGGGGTGTTGTGTTCGCCACTGACCCTCCAATGTACAGGAAAATCAATTATAATTTAATTTTCGGGTGCATTGGCAGCAAACGTCCAATGTACAGGAAAAGTAAATTAAAATTGAACGTAGCGATGCAGGCGGTAGCATCCTGACCATGCCTAGAGTAACAGAGCATCATTACTCACGCTCATGGTGTCGCTGCTCTGAGGATGCTACCGTTTGCATCGTAAAAATGCCCACGGCTATGGCGGTCTTGTGGCTTTTAACCACCGCAGCAGGATTTTCATAGCCGGGGCAAACGTCCAATGTACAGGAAAACTAAATTGATTTTCCCAGTCTTTGCTCTATGGCTTCGAGTTGTGGCCCAATGTCAATAGGCTGATGGGGTAGCTGTGCCACCATCTCAGCGGCTTGGAGTTGCAATTGTTGCAATTCCATTTGCTCATCGGGTGTAATGGTGCCCCTTACGTTCTTCGCAATCAGGGCGGCTCGGCGTTTGTTGTCCATCATTCACCTCATTAGGGCCTCAATGATTGCCAGCCCCTCATCGCCCCATTGTCTTTGGATTGCTTCCCGGCAGCTTTCGCCTTCGGGGGACTTGACCACATCGGCATCAAACTTGCAAACATTGAAGCCAATTACATGGTCAAAATAATTACAGAGTTGCCTTCCGAAAATACGATGGAAAGCAGAGGCTTGTTTTCTGCCCATCTGATAGCGGGCAATTTGCCTCTGTTCCCTCTCTTGCTGTGCCTCAAAGCAAGCTACGAGAAGCAGATTGCCATTTGCCTCTACATCATCGGTATAGGGCAAGTTAGGCCAACCCGCTTTGAGTTTCTCATAGCCCTTTGTCAGTTGTTCGTGCAAAGTCTTGGCTTGATCTTCACAGTTGAAGCGAGCAAAGATAGCCTTGCGGGCCTCAGTCATCGGCGGTGTTTTGATTTTCTTTGCCATAGTACCCATCCAATGTACAGGAAAACCAAGATTAAATTGCCCGGCAACCCCTATGATTGCTCATAGTTACGGGGGTTGCCGGGCCATGCATGTTTTCTAATCGTCGTAGCTGTGTTCCATGCAAAGGTGTTCAATCAGGCGGTCTTGATCGACCTTAGCAAACCAATAATCGGCCAGGACGGTAGACCCACCACTGGTTACAACTGGATTGCTGAACTCCACTTCGGGCGGGTCATCGGGCCAACCAGGATCGCCATTGCGTTGGGTGTGGCACCCTTTGCAACCGGGGGTAATGGTGTAATCCACCTCACCCTCAACTATGACTTCTTCATCTTCATACGTCCACTTGTGGGTTCCATGTATCATCGCAGTCTCCTGTTTGTGTGTCCGCACTTATCCAATGTACAGGAAAACTAAAACTAATTAGGATACATGCGTGCGGGCGGATATATCCGCTAGGATACTACCTCTTGGATACATACTGCCCAATCGTTCAAGTTTCCTGGCAGTTGGCTTACAGGGATACGCATGAGAGCGTTGCCCCTATGCCCATCCACTCGGATGCATCCGGGGATAGCATCCCCTTGCTGTGTATTGGTAAGGGGATCGAATTGCATCGCCATTCTGAATCCCTCATAGTAAACATGCATCTTCGGCTCCTTCGTGGTCGTAAATCTCAGCAATCTCGGAAGCAATAGCCATACGACAAAATCGGCTGATGCCATACTGCCGCTCAAAGGATTTCATTTCATTGATGCTAAGACTACGCCACCACTGAAATGCCTTGGCTTGAAATGCTTTGTCGTAGTATTTTGCTATCATATCGGTTCTCCTGCCTTCCCAATGTACAGGAAAACTAATGAACAAATAAATTAAATCAGCGTATATTATAATGGGGACGTGGTGCAAGTCCCATCAGGAGAATTATGAAGAACAAAAAATGCTACAAGTGCGGAGAAACGAAAGGAATAACAGCCTTTCACAAAGATGCTACAAAATCCGATGGACTCTGTGGTAAATGTAAGCGGTGTGCCAAGTCAACACGGAATATAGAGAGAGATAGGGCGGCATATCATCGCAACAAAGCCTATTATCAACGATACAGAGAGGAAGCTAATCAATTCCTATCCGCTGTCAGAATGTTCCTTGGCTGTCGTTATTGTGAAGAAAATACAGAGGTATGCTTGGACTTCCATCATTTATATGACAAACGATATGACATAACGAAAGTCAATAGCATACATGCTCGACTAAAAGAAATGTCAAAGTGTGTTTGCGTGTGTGCTAACTGCCACCGAAAAATACACAGCGGCTTGCTGGTCATATCTCCACAAGATATAATTGACCCCATTCAATTGACCCACCTAATAAAAGAACCCTCCCCACCATCAAGCAGTGGGGAGGGTTCGGGGTGGGCTGGTCCTACGCAGCCATCTCCAGGGCAATCTTAAGGGCAAGGGTATTGCGGGCAGCGTTCGGCCCAAACCAAAGCGAAGCAATCCGGTTGTTGGCTTTCTGCTCTGGCGTAATGATTTTGCCACCCTCACCACCCGCAGCGTGGGAAAGGTGTTCGGTCATTGCGTTGTACGCAGACCACCAACTCCCACGGATAGAGGGGAGGCTGTTGGCCTTGCTGTCGATGCGTTCGCAAATCGACTGCACGATATTTTTCATCTTCGTTGACATATCCTCCCCATCTTTGAGGGGTTTGTCGTTGGTCATGGTTCGGAGAACGAACTTGACCAAATCTTTTTGATTGACACCACGGCGGGCGAGCATCTTGAACTGCTCGGCGGTTGCCTCAAAATCGGCGTTTACGGTGTCGATGATGTCATGGACGGTTTCCAGACCGGCGTGAACCATCTTCGTATGCCGCAACTTCAGCAACTTGCTTTGGCTGTCGTTGTGGGCAGCCGCCAGGGTATTCGCACACACAACCCTGATGGGGGTGAAGCCGACCCTCACCGAGAGGCTTCCATCGTGCGAAGATGAGAGAAGCAAAAACTTCTCCACGCAATCCCCTGCGGCGATTTCAACGGGGTCACGGTTCAACTTGGCGAGAACCCAAACCCACTTGCCACCATTCAGCGACCCAGCCGTATGGAGGTATGCTTCCCCCTTGTCGAGGTAGGGCTGGAACCACTTGAACATATCGGCGTTCTGTACCACTTGATACTGACCGCCAACGATGCCCAATTCCTGCTCCTGCTCCTTGCCATCCACAAGCATACGGCGGCAGGTGTAGACGTTGCGGGGATATTCTCCGATGATTTCTCCCTCTTTGTCGAAGAGGGGTTCCATCGGGACAACGAACTGCCCCGCTGTCATATACCCACACTGGCGGGTATAGACATCCCAATTCATACCACTTGCGATGATGCCCTGGGGGACATCGTATCGGGTGGTTTCGGGGACGATGTTTCCCATGTTGTGCCACGGAACTGTGCCAACGAACATACCAGACTCAAACAGAGCGGACATTGTAGGACTCCTGAAAGAGGTTTCGTATCGTATCGTAGCGTTGTTGCTACACCGATCCAATGTACAGGAAAACTAAGATTATCTTAGCACCGCCATTTCGACCAAAGCCGTCAGATTGGTCTTGCCTTCCGTTTCCGTAGGCATCGCATCCACATCCAACACATCCCCGGAAATGGTGAAAAAGGTGTTGCTGCTCCAACGGCGAAACAAAGTCTTGATCGGCACCCCTCTGGTTCGCAGGTTCCAGATTTTCTGCTGGATACGCCAAGTGAAGCGATACCATTCTGGGTTGAAAAATCTGGCAAGATTTTCCTTAAACTCGGCCAAGCTGTCGCTTATCTGATACGCCTTGATGAAAAGCATGTCATCTCGGGAGACTCGGACATTGACATTCTCGCTCACTGGTAACAGATACATCTGAACACCTCTTGGATTGATGGATTGTGGAAATGCCAGCCGTGCAATGTACAGGAAAACTATTTTGGATTATTTCTATTTTGTTTGTAAAAATCCATTTCCTCCATACTATATAAGTATGGAGGAAAATATGATTAGAAAACAAAAAGAATATGAAAAAGCCAGACAACTACGACAATCTGGTATGCGAATAGATGATATTGCTAAAGAGGTAGGAGCAACACACGGCACTATTTGTATTTGGTGTAAGGATATAAAACTCATCACTCCAAATAGAAAACCAAGAGCCAAATGTAGAGTATGTGGCAAGTCGGCAAGTGGGCATCAGTTGTGCCACAAACATTTGTGTCGTTTTAAGAAGTATGGCACAACAGAGTTGCCGAAGAAAGAAACAAAATACTGTGAGGTGGCTGGATGTGTAAATCCGGCAAGACAAAAAGGATTATGTAATATGCATCGGCTACGATTGCGGGACTTTGGCGATGTAGGAATATCTCAGCCAAAGAAAAACAAAAAAGGGCAAGGACATATATCGGCTTCTACTGGCTATCGCTATTTTTATCGACCAAGCCACCCCAATGCAGGAAAAAATGGAACGGTTGCCGAGCATATCGTGGTAATGTCAGAGGTATTAGGGCGGGCATTATTGCCAAAAGAAACCGTACACCACAAAAACGGTGTCAAACTTGATAACCGTCCTGAAAACCTTGAACTATGGTCAATCGCCCATCCCACCGGGCAAAGAGTTGTTGATATGGTAGCGTTTTGCCACACCTACTTATTAGAACACAAAAAAGAATACACCCAGTGGCTTGCAGAACATTAATATTCTTCAGGCAGCAAAATGCACGTACTGCTTCTATCAGCTTCAGTTATTACCCAAATACGAGTGGTATCGTCTTTCAGGTGATAGACAGAGAGCAATCGCCCACCATCGACTAAGGCTTGATCGTTGAGGAGCTTATCCCCATCAGATACATCCCCCCAATCGTTTCGCTCATGTCGAGCCAGAAACTCCATCGCATTCTGGCCAGATGCTTCCAAGGCAGCCAGGGCACCGGGGGTCGAAACAACTTGACCTAATGAAACTAATCGCATTTTAATTTTCCTTTCATCAGCCTAATGTACAGGAAAACTAAGGAAGCAAGGCGTTGGCAATCACCACTCGAAGGTTACGCCATCATAAGATGGACGATGGTTTTGGGTGTGCATTACAACGCCTTGCCTCCTATCTCACATCGACGTGATCGACTTCACGAAAACCGTATGACGGCGTGCTGACGGGGACAATGATACGCCCATCAACTTGCCGCACATTGCCCAGGACATATCCCTGTTCCCAATCCTTGCCATCACGGGTACGGACTTTCACCTCATCCCTGTTGTGAAGTTGTGCCGCTTGTCGTAGCCTCACGGTTATCCTCCCAATCGAATTGTTTTTCAACTTGGTTTAGCGGCGTACCATCCTTGAGGGCTTGCCGCACTTTGGCAACCCGATCAGAGTCAACAATGATCGGATTGCCCAAGATGATAATAGTCTGTTTCATTACTCCTCCAGTTCTGTCGCATCCGACACCTCAAACCCATCTTGGCAGTTCTTATCGAACAAATCTTCGACGGGCATATCTTCCACCTTCGCCTCAGCATCTTCCTCACTGTCGGCCTCCACCATGATGGTGGCACCGAAGGTATAGCTCACAAGAAACTTTCGCTTTGCCTTTTTCTTTGCCATGACTGTTTCCTTTCAATTCCCTGATGTACAGGAAAACTAAGCGGCCAATTCCTTGACGTAATCAAGCAGGGTATGGAGATCGAGCAAATCATCCACGGAATAACCAGCGTGGGTTTCGACGTGCCGAATGGTTCGCTCAATCGCCGGGATGAACTTCGCCAAAAACTCGGGATCATCACCCTCCACAGCGAAATTATAGAACAAATAACCATCGCCGGGAAGGTTAGGCTCCTGCATATATGAGGGATCGGCACCCCACAGGGCAGCATACTCTTCCGGGGTATAGCCAGGGTTGACCACGAACTCAGGCGGATTGATGATCTTTCTCATTTTTTGTTCCCTTTCATCCCCCCAATGTACAGGAAAACTAACCTCTGTTGGTCATTGGGTTGTCAGAGCAACCCATATATTTACAGATTGCCAACAGAGGTTATTCTCCGAACGGATAGCACTTGTCTCGGGCGGCTTCATAGGCGGCTTTGGCCTTTTTCGCTGCCGCTTTGTTCGCCAATACCTCTTCGACCGTGTAATCAGAACGCAGGGCGGGCGGTTCCTGATATGATTCGCACAACTTCGTCAATGTCTGCCCGTCCAAATCGCCAATGTAGACGGTGATTTCATGGTAAACAGCGATGTCGCCGCCGTGTTCGGAGCGATAGGCAACGCAGGCTTTCACCGTCCAGGCCAACGAATAATTGCTGACGTGGCGATACACCATCAACTTGGGTGTATTGGCAAAGATTGGTAGTTTGGCCTGAATCTTGGCCATCAGTGGCCCGTCTTTTTTCTCAACGGCGGTGCCGACGTAAGGCCGGAAAAACTCCGTCAACTCCTTCCAGAGTTGCATAGCATACACATGAGCTATGTTGACTGCTTCGATCTTGGCCGCAAGTTCTTTTTCTCGCATGTTTTGTTTTCCTTTCGTTTTCCTAATGTACAGGAAAACTAGTCCCCGAATTGTCCACTCTCAAGATCAGGAATAACGACCGTCTGGGCGATTACTTCCCATGAGCAACGGAAGACACAAAACCCCAGTTCATCCGAGAGAATATCGGAACATTCATTCTCGGGGTCGAAATCGTCATCGACTTCAACGGTGAACTCGGAGGGCAGACCCAGCTTCTTGACTTCGGCCTCGCTGTAATCGCTTTCGTTGCCGGTGTCGGTCGTATCCCACTTGATGTCAAAGATTCGGATTTTTCTCATTTTGGTTTCCCTTTCAATTCCCCAATGTACAGGAAAACTTATTTTAATATTGTGTGTTGAGATTGCTCTACTACTGTCTGAGCTATGCCGATTGATGCGGCAGGACTACTATCCCCCAGTTGATACTAGGGGGCTTCCCTCTCTCTCAACACACAAATAGCGTTGGTTGGCTCAATCGTTCCAGTTCTGCCAGTGAAGGTAAACTATACTCTTTCGGTGGCCAAGGTGGCAATTTCTTCTTCGGCTTTCGCACCTTCCGAGGTCTGCCGACGATCTTCAAGCTCGAAGTCTTCATGCCAATGCTCCTCAGATAGTTGCGTGACATGGGGATGGCCATGCTCACGATGATAATCGCACAATTTTTCAGGGTTGCCGTTGGGCACATCTTGATGAAACGCACAAATGCAGCCCTGATCGCAACAACCACAGGATAGTGTTTTCATTTTGTTTTCCTCAGTGTTTTTCGCCA